>CAITOD010000259.1 GCA_903893935.1 uncultured Sphingomonadales bacterium | reverse complement strand
GTAGAACGCGCGCGCGGCGGCAAAAGTGGCGGCTGCGGCATAGAACAGGCCAAGCCCATGGACACCCGACAGGCTGACCACGAACAGCACCACGACGCTGGCCAATTGCCCCGCGAGCGATCCGCGCACGACCATGCGCCGGTCGAACCGGTCGGCCGCGAGCCCCGCCACCGGATTGAGCAGCAGCACCGGCAGGAACTGCACCAGCCCGATCAGCCCGATCCGCAACGATGCCGCGCGGATGTCGAGCGACATGCGCGCCACGTCATAGACCGCCCAGCCGAGCACCACGACGAAATTGGATTGCGCCAGCACCGCCAGAATGCGTGCCAGCCAGAACCAGCGAAACCCGGCAATGGCCAGCGGGTGGGGACCCTGCGCCGGATCAGCCATTGTGCGGCGCAATGAATTGGCAAGGACGAATCACCCGTCCGGACATGGCGCGCCGGCGCCGGGATGCCAAGTGCGGCAATCGCGCGGGCAGTATTGATTTGTCGGGGCCGGCTACCCGGCTCTCGACATCGTGGCCCGGCGCGAGCATTCTTGGCGGGAAATCACGACGAGGACTTGCCGATGTCTGCCTATATCATTTTCATTCGTGACCGCGCGCGCGATCACGCGTTGCTCGAGACTTATGGCCCGCTTGCGCAGGCCTCGCTTGCGTCGCATGCGATGGAGCCGCTGGTGGTCTACAACCCGGTCGAAACGCTCGAAGGCGCCGAAGTCGATGGCGTTGTCATGCTGCGCTTTGCCGACAGCGCGGCCGCGCGCGCGTGGTACGACAGCCCGGCCTATGTCGAAGCGCGCAAAGTGCGGTTTCTCGCCGCCGATTACCGCGTGTTTATCGTCGACGGAATCGGCTGAGCTAGCCGGTTTCGGTAATCCTGACGCCATGGCGATCCAGCACCGCGCGCAAGGCGGGGCTGGTGACGTGGTCGGTTACGAGATGATCGATCGCGTCGGCCCCGGCGATGCGGATCGGCGCGGGGCGGCCGATCTTGGTGCTGTCGGCCACCAGAATGACCGTGCGCGCCTGGCGGATGATGCGGCGCGCGACCAGCACTTCGTCGGCATCGAAATCGAGCAGGTCGCCTGCCTCGCTCAGCCCCGAAGCACCGATCAGCGCAAGATCGACGCGGAAATTGTCGATGAACTGATCCGCCAGCGGCCCGATAACCGCGCGGTCGCCCGCGCGCACATGGCCGCCGACCGCGATCACCGCCAGCCCGTCGCGGCCGGCCAGGTGATCGACCACATTGAGATTGTTGCTGATCACCATCAGCCGCGCGTGATCGACCAGATGGCGCGCCACCGCTTCGGTCGTCGTGCCGATATTGATGAACAGCGAGGCGCCTTCGGGCACGAGTGCGGCCGCTGCCGCACCGATCCGCGCCTTGGCCGCGGCGGCGAGCCCGCGCCGTTCGTCATAGCGCGCATTGGCTATGCCCGATCCGAGCGCCGCACCGCCATGCACGCGTGCGATCAGCGCGCGATCGGCCAGGTGGTTGAGATCGCGGCGGATCGTCTGCGGGGTGACGTCGAATTCGGCCGCCAGCGCCGCGACATTGGCCTCGCCCGCGCGGCGCACCGCGGCCAGGATCGCCGCGCGGCGCGCGGCCGGTTCAGCCATTGCGCAATCCGGCCAGAAAGGCATCGACCCGCGCGGTGGCCTGCGGCAGCGTATGCAGCCCCAGCTTGCTGCGCCGCCACAGCACGTCTTCGGCGCTGACCGCCCATTCGTGCTGCGCCAGATAGCGCAGTTCGGCTTCGGTCAGCCCGGCGCCGAAATCATGGCCCAGGTCGGCCTGATCGCGCACGCCTGCCAGCACGTGTTCGACCCGGGTGCCGTAAGCGCGCGCGAGGCGCCGGAGCAGGGAACGCGGCAGTGCCGGATGTTCGCCTGCCAGATCGGCCACATAGGCCTCGAAATCGCTGCCCGGCAGATCGCCACCGGGCAGCGTTGCACCCGCCGTCCACGCCGGGCCCGCCATCGGGAAATGCGGCGCCAGCTTTTCGAGCGCGTGTTCGGCGAGCTTGCGATAAGTGGTGATCTTGCCGCCGAACACGCTCAGCAACGGCGCGCTGGCGGAGGGCGCGTCGAGATCGAGCACATAGTCGCGCGTCACCGCCGATGCATTGGCGGCGTGGTCATCGTAGAGCGGACGAATACCGGCGTATGTCCAGCGCACTTCGTCAGGTCCGACCGGTGCGGCAAAATAGCGCCGTACCGTTTCGAGCAGATAGTCGGTTTCGCCATGCGAGATCGTCGCGCGGCCGGGGGGGCCCGTCCAGGCTTCGTCGGTCGTGCCGACGAGCGTGAATTCGTTCTCGTAGGGTATGGCGAAAACCACCCGCCGGTCGGGGTTCTGCAGCAGGAACGCGTGATCGCCGGGATAGAGCCGGGGCAGCACGATATGGCTGCCCTTGATCAGCCGCACGCCACGGTCGCGCTGGTTGCCGGCGCGCGCGGGGTCGCGGGTGCGCTGCAACACGTCTTCGACCCAGGGCCCTGCGGCGTTGACCATCGCGCGCGCGCGCACACTGCGTTCGCCAGTCGCATCGGCGATTGTGGCGATCCACATGGTTGCCTCGCGCCGCGCCGCGATCAGCCGGGTGCGGGTGTGGATGGTGGCACCGCGCGTGGCGGCATCCATCGCATTGAGCACCACCAGCCGGCTGTCTTCGACCCAGCAGTCCGAATAGACGAACGCTTTGCGCGCGCCCGGGTTCAGCCCGGCGCCCTGTGGTGCGCGCGCCAGATCGATCGTCTCGGTCGCGGGCAGCTTCTTGCGGCCGCCGAGATGGTCGTAAAGCCACAGCCCGAGGCGCACCATCCACGCCGGGCGCGGCGAATTGACTTGCGGCAGCACAAACCGCAGCGGCCAGATGATGTGCGGCGCCATGCCCCACAGCCGCTCGCGCTCGATCAGGGCTTCGCGCACCAGGCGGAATTCGCCGTATTCGAGATAGCGCAGCCCGCCGTGGATCAGCTTGGTCGATGCCGACGAGGTGTGCTGGGCAAGGTCTTCGGCTTCGACCAGCATGACCGACAACCCGCGCCCGGCGGCATCGCGCGCGATCCCCGCGCCGTTGATGCCGCCGCCGACCACCAGCAGATCGACAATCGCCCGGTCCGGGGCTTGCACTGGCTCGATCATGGTGGAATGCTCCGCGCGATTGCTGCAAAAACGAATTCAAAACGAACACAGATGCGCTATAACGAACATCAAACGAAAATGCGAGAGGCAAGCCACCAATGACCACCGCGCAACACATTCTGGCGATCGATCAGGGCACGACATCGACCCGCGCGATCGTGTTCGACCGCGCGGCGCGCCCGGTGGCGACCGCGCAGGCCGAATTTGCCCAGCACTATCCCGCCGCCGGCTGGGTCGAACACGATCCCGAGGACATCTGGCGCGACACGCTGGCCACCGCGCGCGAAGCGATCGCGCGCGCCGGCCTCAACGCCGGCGACATTGCCGCGATCGGGGTGACCAACCAGCGCGAAACCACCGTGATCTGGGATCGCGCGACGGGCGTGCCGATCCACCGCGCGATCGTGTGGCAGGACCGCCGCACCGCCGAGACGTGCCACCGGTTGAAAGCCGATGGCGCCGGGTCGCTGGTCGCCGAACGCACCGGGCTGGTGCTCGATCCCTATTTCTCCGCGACCAAGATCGCCTGGCTGCTCGACCATGTGCCAGGAGCCCGTGCGCGCGCCGAACGCGGCGAACTGGCATTCGGCACGATCGACTGTTTCCTGCTGTGGCGGCTGACCGGCGGCGCGGAGCATGCAACCGACGTCACCAATGCCGGGCGCACGCTGATCTACGATATCCATCGCCAGCGCTGGGACGAGGACTTGTGCCGCCTCTTGCGCGTGCCCATGGCCATTCTGCCCGAAGTGCACGACAACAGCCACTTGTTCGGCACCACTGCGCCGGGCCTGTTCGATGCCCCGATCGTGATCGCGGGAATGGCAGGCGATCAGCAGG
>CAITOD010000258.1 GCA_903893935.1 uncultured Sphingomonadales bacterium | reverse complement strand
GGAACGCCGTTATCGGCGCACCCGGATTTTATCCTTCAATCATGTTGCAGTGCGGCATGGCAAAACCCTTGTTGCGCATCTGCCGCCTTTGTTGCGACCGCGGCAGGCTGTGACACGCCGCCCGCGCATCGTTCGGGACCGGGACTATTCGGTTGCTGCATTGCGAGCAAATGCAATGAATCCGACACAGCGTTGCAAAAATTGCAGCAGGGTCGGACAGATGGGATCAGCCGGCCAAAGCCAGCAATTGCGCCAGCGTGGCAATGGCAATGACGTCCGGCTCTTTGCCCGGTATCACGGGCAGGCCGATCGGGCAGGTCAGCAGGGCACAATCGATTTGACCAAGGCCGTCTTGTGCCAGACGCGACAAAAAGCGCGCACGCTTGGTGCCCGAACCGATCAGGCCGACAAAGGCAAGCGGGCGACGTTGCAGCGCGGCAAGCGTCAGCCGATAATCCAGCCCGTGATCGTGGGTCAGGATTACGACGGCCGCATCGTCTGGCGCATCGGCCACACACGTCGCCAACCGGTCGGCGGCGACCACGGTAACGCCGTCGATGGGGCCATATTCGTCGCGCGAATCAAACCATGCCAGCCGGAACGGCAAAGCCGTCGCATGGCGCGCAATCGCCTGGCCGACATGCCCCGCCCCAAACAGCCAGAGCGGGCGGCGATAGCGGCCAAGCGTTTCGACAAAGCGTGCACCTGCGCCTGGCAGCGGTCCGCGCGCGCATACCGCCAATGGCTGCGCATCGGGTGCAATGCGGCGCTCGACACCCCCGCTGGCCAGCCGTGTTTCCAGCATGCTGGCCTCGCCTGCCCCGGTCAGCCAGTCCAGCGCGCCGGGATCGACATGTTCCACCAGCACGCGCACCCGTCCACCACAGCATTGGCCCAGCAGCGGCCCAAGCGGATAATCCTGCACCCGCCAGGTGCCGGCCGGATGGGCCAGCGCGGCGCGGGCCTGTTCCACCGCGCGAAATTCCAGCGCACCCCCGCCGATCGTGCCAACCAAAGTATCGCTGGTCACCAACATGCGCGTGCCCGGCCCGCGTGGTGCAGACCCTTCGCAGGCCAGCACGCTGATCAACGCGACCGGCCCCGCATCGGCCAGTTCGTGCAACCGGCCAAGCCATTCGGTCATGCCCCGCGATGCCCGGCAATCGCGCGCAAGATGGCCTCTGGCGTGGCCGGCGCGTCAAGTGGCGGTATCGTGCGGCAGTGCGGCGCCGTTGCCGCCACCGCCCGGGTCAGTGCCATGAACACCGAATTGGCGAGCATGAACGGGGGTTCGCCCACTGCCTTGGAACGGTGGATGGTGGGTTTGACGTTTTCCCCATCCCACAGCGCGATGGTAAAATGGCGCGCACGGTCGGAGGCGGTGGGAATTTTGTAGGTTGCGGGCGAATGAGTCAGCAGGCGGCCTTTGTCGTCGAACACCAGCTCTTCGGTGGTCAGCCAGCCTTGCCCTTGCAGAAACGCGCCCTCGATCTGGCCAAAATCGATCTGCGCGTTCAGCGAACGGCCGACATCGTGCAGGATATCGACCGCCAGCACGCGGTGTTCGCCGGTCAGCGTGTCGATCACCACTTCGGACACCGCCGCGCCATAGGCAAAGTAATAGAATGGCCGGCCTTTGTGGACCGCGCGATCATAGTCGATCTCGGGCGTCGCATAAAAACCGGTCGCCGAAAGCTGGATGCGCCCGAGGTACGCCTTGCGGCACAGCGTCGCGAACGACAGGGTGGTGTCTCCCGCGACGACACCGCCGGGGGTAAAATGCACCTTTTCGGCCGCGCAGGCATAAGTCCGCGCCACAAACGCGGTCAGCCGGTCGCGGATTTCCATCGCTGCGCGGTGCGCGGCCATGCCGTTGAGGTCCGCGCCCGACGATGCGGCGGTCGCCGACGTGTTGGGCACTTTGTCGGTCCGCGTCGCGGTGATTCGCACGTGCTCGACGGGCACCGCGAACACGGCGGCGACGACTTGCGCGACTTTGATATAAAGCCCCTGGCCCATTTCGGTGCCGCCGTGGTTGATCTGGATCGATCCGTCGGCATAGACATGGACCAGTGCGCCCGCCTGGTTGAGATGCGTGGTGGTAAAGCTGATCCCGAATTTGACCGGGGTGAGCGCAATGCCTTTCTTGAGCACGCGGTTCTGCGCATTGAACGCCAGGACTTGCGCGCGGCGCGCGTCATACTGCGCATCGCGCCGCAAGCGTTCGATGATCTGCGGCGCGATATTGTCTTCGATGGTCATGCCGTAAGGCGTGACATCGCGGCCGGGGCCATAGGCATTGGCCAGCCGGATATCGAGCGGATCGCGCCCGAGCGCGCAGGCGATGTGCTCGATCACGCGTTCGATCGCCAGCATGCCCTGCGGTCCGCCAAACCCGCGAAACGCGGTGTTGGATACCGTGTTGGTCTTCAGCCGTTCCGACAGGATTTCGACATCGGGCAGGAAATAGCAGTTGTCGGCATGGAACATGGCCCGGTCGTTGATGCCCGCGGACAAGTCGAATGTGGCCCCGCAGCGCGCCGAGAGCAGCAGCTTGAGCGCCAGAATGCGCCCCGCGCCGTCAAAGCCCACGTCGTACGCCACACGAAAATCGTGGCGTTTGCCGGTCATCACCATGTCGTCGTCGCGGTCGCAGCGGAATTTGGCCGGGCGCCCGGTCTTTGCCGCAACCAGCGCGGCAGCGGCGGCAAACAGCGCGGCCTGGGTTTCCTTGCCGCCGAACGCGCCGCCCATCCGCCGCACTTCGACAGTCACATCGGCCGAGGGCAGCGCCAGCAGATGCGCGACCAGATGCTGCACTTCGCTCGGATGCTGGGTCGAACTGATCACATGGATCTGCCCGTCCTCGCCCGGCCGAGCCACCGCGATCTGGCCTTCCAGATAGAAATGATCCTGCCCGCCCATATCGAACCGGCCCGACAGGCGGCAAGGTGCGGCGGCCAGGGCGGTGTCGGGATCGCCTTGCGCCATGCGCTGCGTGGGTTCGAGCAGCGACTGCGCGCTTTGCGCCTGTTCGACAGTCAGCACTGCGGGCAACGGCGCATAGGCAACCCGCGCAAGCCGCGCCGCCTTGCGCGCGGCCAACTGGCTGGTCGCCGCGACCAGAAACAGCGGCTGGCCGACATGGATCACATCGGTTTCGGCCAGCAGCCGGTCATCGCCCGCGACCGGGCTGACATCGTTGGCACCCGGAATGTCGGCCGCCGTGAACACCGCGACCACGCCGGGGGCCGCGCGCACCGCCGCCAGATCCATCGCCACGATCCGCGCATGCGCCTCGGCACTCTGGCCAAACGCCAGGTGGAGCATGTCCGCAGGTTCGGCGAGATCGTCGCAATAGCGCGCAGCACCCGACACGTGGAGATGCGCGCTGTCGTGCGGACGCGCGGGCGGGGCCGGTTCAGCCATCGCCGGGCTCCACTTCGTGCACCGATACCGCTGTCCCGCGCGCCTTGTGAAAGAGCCGCCACAGCAGGTTGGCGGCCGCTTCATGGCGGTATCCGGCCGAGCCGCGCACATCGCTGAGCGGGGTGAAATCGGCGCGCAGTGCGGCGGCGGCGCCGGCGATCGTGGTCTCGGTGAACCTTTGCCCTGCGAGCGCCTGCTCGCAGGCGAGGGCGCGGCGCGGTGTCGCCGCCATGCCGCCGAAAGCGACGCGCGCGCGCGCAATCACGCCGTCGCGCACGGTCAGCTTGAACGCGCCGCACACCGCCGAAATATCGCTGTCGAACCGCCGCGACAATTTGGAGATATGCACCAGATCGTCGGGGCCAAGCGCGGGGATATGCACGCTTTCGACAAATTCGCCGGGGCGGCGATCCTGTTTGCCGTAATCGAGAAAATAGGCTTCGAGCGGGAGCGTCCGGCGCCCCTCGCGGCTGCGCAAAGTCAACTCGGCGTCGAGCGCGATCAGCGCGGGCGGGCCATCGCCGATCGGCGAGCCATTGGCGATATTGCCGCCGATCGTGCCCGAATTGCGCACTTGCAGCCCGCCGATGCGGCGCACCAGTTCGCCCAGATCGGGGTGGAACCGCGCGCAGGCCTCATGCACATCGGCATAGCGCGCCATCGCACCAAACCTGAGCCCGTCCGGGGTTTCGACAATAGCGGCCAGATCGCGCACACCGCCCAGAAACACCAGCGTATCAAGCTCGCGCAGGCCTTTGGTGACCCACAGCCCGACATCGGTCGCACCCGCCACCATCCGCGCATCGGGATGTTCGGCCAGCACTACGGCAAGCGCCTCGCACGATCGGGGTGCGAACCAGCGCCGGGTGCCGTACTGGCCGCCACCGGCTCTGTCGTCGGCAATGGTCGCGAGCGCGGCAAGCGTCGCGCGGTCGTCTTGCACCAGCGTATCGACCGCCTCGGCCGCAGCGAGGATCGGGCCATAGCCGGTGCAGCGGCACAAGTTGCCCGCGATCACGTCTTCGACCGGCAGATCGTGGCCGATCGCGCCGATCGCGCGGCCGTGCAGCGACAGGACAAACCCCGGCGTGCAGAACCCGCATTGCGAACTGCCGTTTTGCGCCATGCACGCTTGCAGGGGGTTGAGCGTGCCCGCTGCGGCGAGGCTCTCGACCGTCATCAGCGCTTTGCCATCGAGCATCGGCAGGAACTGGATGCAGGCGTTGACCGCGCGCCAGTCGATGCCCGTGCCTTGCGCATTGCGCTCGCCCACCAGCACGGTGCAGGCGCCGCAATCGCCTTCGGCGCAGCCTTCCTTGGTGCCCGTCCGGCCCAGGCGATAGCGCACATAGTCGAGCACGGTGCCGGTCGGATCGACCTCGTCCAGTTGCACCACGGTGCCATCGAGGACAAACCGCACCGCCATGTCAGCTGCCCCGATACGTCGAATACCCATAGGGCGAGACGAGCAAGGGCACGTGATAGTGGGCGGTGGCATCGGCGATGCCGAAATCGATCGTGACCAGATCGAGGAACGGCGGTTCGGGCAGCGCAACACCCGATGCCCTGAAATAGTCGGCCGCGCCAAACGCCAGCCGGTAGCGACCGGGCGCCAGCGCGGGCAGCGCCGGGCAGCGGCCATCGGCATTGGTCTCGCCGGTGAACAGCACATGGCCCGCTGCGGTTGCCAGCGAGAGCGCCACGCCTGCGGCCGGTCGGCCGTGCGTGGTATCGAGAACGTGGGTCGAAAGCGAGCTCATGGCGGTGTCCCTTGCGCAATCCAGCGGCCCAGCGTGTCGCGTTCGGCGCGCGTCATGCCGGTGGTATTGCCCAGCGGCATGATCTCGGCCTCGACCGCGACTTTCTGTATGCGCGGTGCCACCGCGCGCGCATGGGCATAGCTGTCGAGCAGCACGCCGAGCGGCGGTTCGCTGAACGCCGGGTTGGTCGGGTGCGCGGCGTGGCAGCCGGTGCAATGTTTTGCGAACAGCGGCTGGACATCGGCATATGTTGTGGGAGCGGCGCCGGTACCCGCCGCGGTGCCCTTTTCGAGCGCGAGATAGCCGATGCTCAGCAGCACCAGCGCGGCCGCGAGCACCATATAGGGCGCGCCCGAGCGGCCTTTGTGGCGCAGATTGAACACATGCCGGATCGCGACCCCGGTGGCGCCCAGCAGCGCCAGCACCAGCCACGGCCGCGTCGCGCCATACGTCATCGGATAATGGTGGCTGATCATGATGAACAGCACCGGCAGCGTCATGTAATTGTTGTGCAGCGAGCGTGCTTTGCCGGCTTTGCCCAGCGCCGGATCGGGTTCTTCGCCCGCCTTGAGCGCTGCCACCACTTTGCGCTGGTTGGGGATGATCACGAAAAACACATTGGCGACCATCACCGTGCCGATCATCGCGCCGATGTGCAGATAGGCGCCGCGCGCGCTGAACACCTGGCTGAGCGCAAACGCCGCGACGACGAGAATGGCAAACCACACCGCTCCGAACAGCCGGCTGTGCGCGCCCAGCGGCGACCGGCACAGCGCGTCATAGACCAGCCAGCCCGAGCCAAGCGCAAACAGGCCGATGCCGATTGCGGCAGGCTGGCTGAGCGCTGCCTTGGCCGGATCGATCAGGAAGCTTTGCGCGCCGATGTAATAGACCAGCACCAGCAGCGAAAAGCCGCTGATCCACGTCCAGTAGGCTTCCCATTTGAACCAGTGCAGATCGTCGGGCAGCGTCGGCGGCGCGACCTGGTATTTCTGGTTGTGGTAGAACCCGCCGCCATGGACCGACCACAATTCGCCCGAAGCGCTGCCTTGCGCGGGCGGTTTCAGGTGGTTGTCGAGCCACACGAAATAGAACGAGGAACCGATCCACGCGATGCCGGTGGTCAGGTGCAGCCAGCGCAAGCCCAGATTGAGCCATTCGGCCCAGTCGATCGAAAGCAAGGCCGCGCTCACGCCATGTCCTCCAGCCGCAGCCGCACGATTTCGCCGATCTGCGCCAGTGCCGCGGCAATTTCGGTGGCGCGATCGTGCGCCATACGCCGCTCCATCGCTGCCAGAATGCCGGCCTTGTCGGTCAGCCGCACACAGATGATGAACGGAAAATCAAACCGCGCGCGATAGCTGGCGTTGAGCGCGTGAAACCGCGCGAATTCATCGGGGGTCAGCCGGTCCAGCCCGGCCGAGGCTTGCTCTGCCGCCGAGGCTTCGGTCAGCGTCCGGTCGATCGCGGCCTTGCCCGCAAGCTCGGGGTGCGCGCGGATCAGCGCGAGCTGTTCGTCGGGGCCGGCCGCCGCGAGCGCCGCCATCAGCCCGGCGTGGAGGTCGGCGAACGGGCGCATCGCAGCGGCGCGCTCGATCACCCAGGGCGAATGCTCGAACAGCGCGCCGAACCGGGCAACGAAAGCCGCCTGATCGAGCGCATTGATGTCGTCGAGCGTCAATGGCTGTCTCCTTCGAGGCTGACATGCGCGGACACGACTTTCCAGCCATCGGCAAAGCGCACCCAGCTCTGGCTCTGGCGCCCCCGCCGCGTGCTGTTTTCGCGAAAGAATTCGGCGTCGGCGGTGGCAAAGGCATCGCCGTAGACGGTAATCACGACGCGCCCGAGCCGGCGCTGCGGCGATCCGCCACGCCCTTTGCGAAATTCGCGGATGGCGTCGATGCCATAGAGCACTTCGCCCACGCCAAAGCGGTTGGTGGTCGGCGCGTCGTGGAACAAGAGGTCCATCGCCGGCACATCGTCGGCCATCAGCGCGGCTTCATAGGCGTGGAACGCGGCGGTCACTTCCGCGAGCAAGGCAGGGTCGTTGATGGTCATGCCGGATGCACTTTCATCCAGTGGCGGGCGATATCGATCCGGCGCGCAACCCACGCCTCGCCGCTCGCGCGCACATGATCGAGGAACCGCGCCAGCGCGCGCGCGCGCGCCGGGCGACCGGCGATGCGGCCGTGCAGGCCGACCGACATCATCCGCCCGCCTTCCTCGCGCAACTGGTCGAACGTATCGGCCAGGTAGCGAAAGAACTGATCGCCTTCGGTAAAGCCGTTGAGCGCGACCATTTTCATGTCGTTGGCATCGAGCGAATAAGGCACGATCAGTTGCGCGTGGCCATGCTGCCGGTCCCAATAGGGCAGATCGTCGGCATAGCTGTCGGCGTCATAGAGAAAACCGCCTTCTTGGGCGATCAACCGCGCGGTCTGCGGCGAAGTGCGCCCCTGATACCAGCCGAGCGGGCGGCTGCCGGTCAACTGCGTGTGGAGCGCAATCGCCCGGGCAATGTGGTCGCGCTCCACGTCTTCGGGCACGGTCTGGTAATCGATCCAGCGATAGCCGTGGCTGGCGATTTCCCAGTCGGCGGCGACCATCGCGGCGACAGCTGCGGGGTTCATCGCCATGGCGCGCGCCACGCCGAACACGGTGACCGGCAATCCGGCCCGGGTGAACAGCCGGTGCAGCCGCCAGAACCCGGCGCGGCTGCCGTATTCATAAAGGCTTTCCATCGCCATCGCGCGCGCCGGATGGCTCGCCGCACCGACCATTTCGGACAGGAAAGCCTCGGAGCCCGGGTCGCCGTTGAGCACGCAGTTTTCGGCGCCTTCTTCGTAATTGATCACGAATTGCACCGCCACGCGCGCGCCGCCCGGCCAGTGCGGATCGGGCGGCACAGCACCATAGCCGACCAGATCCCGGCTCATCCGGCCGCATCCCAGGCTGCCAGCGCCGTCGGCACCGCCTCGCCCAGCGGCACGACCAGCCCTTGCGCGGTGAGGCAGGCTTCGAGCGCACCGAGCGTCAGCAGCACTTTGTGCTTCATGGCGTTGTAGCCCATCGCGCCAAAGCGCCAGATGCGGCCCTGCAACGGGCCGAACGCGGTGCCGATTTCGATTTCGAAATGATCGCGCATGGCAATCCGCACGCGTTCGCCATCGATGCCATCGGGTATCCACGCGCCGGTCACATTGGTCATGCGATGCGCATCGTCGCCAAACACCGTCAGCCCCAGCGCGCGCAGCCCCGCGGTCATC
>CAITOD010000257.1 GCA_903893935.1 uncultured Sphingomonadales bacterium | reverse complement strand
TGCTGGTCGATGACGTGCTGACCAGCGGCGCGACAACCGATGCCTGCCTCACTGCGCTGCGCAAGGCGGGCGTTCAGCGCACGCGCATCGTGTGCTTTGCGCGCGTGATCGAGGATACCCATGCCATCGCGATGCACGGGCCAGCGCATGGTGCGCGCCCAAACGCGTTGACGCCCGAAGCGTGAGCTCCGGGCGTCAAGCGTGACGAAATCGTAGCGAAGCGGCAGACTTTCATCCACCGGCGGCCCCCCGACCGCCTCCGCTGGTAGTTCCTCATCTCTTGCGCGGGCGGTTCAGCGCACCGGCCCACACGCGAGTATTCCCTGAACTTTGGCGCTTGTTGCGCCGCCATACGGCGGTTCAGCCTGCGGTTCCCTCAAACCGCGAGGGCTGTTTGCCGCGTGTTGACCGCAAGCGAAACGGGAATGTAACAGACTCGTGGATTTTGGCCGCGCTCTGTGGTTATCGTGCAACAAATTCGCGCTCTGGTGCAGCAAATCCGGCCATTTCAACAAGGATCAGCCCCATTTTGAACCAACCAGATGCTTCCGACCGCGAACAGGGCAGCGTATTCATGCCGCGCTTCGATGCAAACGGGCTTGTCACCGCCGTCGCGATCGACCGCAGCAGCGGGCGCCTGCTGATGCTGGCGCACATGAATGCCGAAGCGATTGCCCGCACCCGCGCGACCGGCTTTGCGCATTTCTGGTCGCGTTCGCGCGGGGCGCTGTGGATGAAAGGCGAGACATCGGGCCACGTGTTGCGCGTTGCCGAAATCCGCGTCGATTGCGACCAGGATGCGCTCGAACTGCGCGTCGATGCCGCCGGCCCGGCCTGCCACACCATGGCGACCAGCTGCTTTTATCGCCGGATCGCAGCCGACGGCACGCTCGAACCGACAGGCGATGATTGACGCTTACGTAAAGGTCAGCTAGCAAGCGGGCATGTCGAGCCCGTCTGCCAGCCCTTCGGTTCCCCATGCCTCCGGCGACCACACCGGGCATCTGCACCAGCCCGACGCGCTGGCGCGCGACAGTTTTACGATTTCGGACTTGTCGGCCGAATTCGGCGTCACCGCGCGCGCGCTGCGGTTTTACGAAGACGAAGGGCTGATTGCGCCGACGCGCAACGGGCTGTCGCGCATCTATTCGAAGCGCGATCGCGCGCGGCTGGCGTGGATCATGCGCGCCAAGAATGTCGGCTTCAGCCTGCAGGAAATCCGCGACATGATCGATCTCTACGATCTTGGCGATGGGCGGATCGAGCAACGCCGTGTTACGATTGCCAAGTGCCGCGAACGCATCGCCATGCTGCGGCGCCAGCAACAGGACATCGCGGCGACGATCGCCGAGCTGACCAGTTTTGTGGCGCTGGTGGTCGATCGCGAAAAGCGCGAGGGGCGCGACCCCGGGATAACAATGTAACCGATAAAGCCGATCGAACCAGGAGCGACCCGATGCCCGTCTACAAAGCCCCGACTCGCGATACGCGGTTTGTTGTCAACGAACTGATCGGGCTGGAAAGCTTTGCCAATCTGCCCGGCTTTGCCAATGCCGCGCGCGATCTGACCGATGCGGTGATCGAGGAAGCCGGCCGGTTCGTGAGCGAAGTGGTCGCCCCGCTCAACCAGATCGGCGATCGCGAAGGCTGCACCCGCCATGCCGATGGCAGCGTGACCACGCCCACCGGCTTCAAGGCGGCCTATCGCCAGTATGTCGAAGGCGGCTGGGCGACGCTGAGCGGACCCGAAGCCTTTGGCGGGCAAGGGCTGCCGCATGTGATCGGGTTTGTGATGGAAGAATACCTCGCCAGCGCCAACATGGCCTTTGCGATGTATCCAGGCCTCGCCAATGGCGCGATTTCGTCGATCCTGCTCAAAGGCTCGCCCGAACAACAGGCCATGTATCTGCCCAGGATGGTCAGCGGCGAATGGCTCGGCACGATGAACCTTACCGAGCCGCATTGCGGCACCGACCTCGGCTTGCTGCGCACTCGCGCCGAGCCGCAGGCCGATGGCAGCTATGCGATCACCGGCACCAAGATCTTCATTTCGGCGGGCGATCACGACTTGTCGGAAAACATCATCCATCTGGTCCTGGCCAAGACCCCGGGCGC
>CAITOD010000256.1 GCA_903893935.1 uncultured Sphingomonadales bacterium | reverse complement strand
CTGCTCGATGCCTATGCGGGTGAACACGATCCGCGCCCGCGGCTGGTCCACCGGCTCGACAAGGACACTTCGGGCGTGCTGCTGATCGCGCGCACGCCTGGCAGTGCCGCCTATTTCTCGCGGCATTTCGCGGGCCGGTCGGCGCGCAAGATCTATTGGGCGCTGGTGGTCGGCGTGCCGCAAGTCTACGACGGGCTGATCGAACTGCCGCTGTCGAAACAGCCGGGCACCGGCGGCGAAAAAATGATGGTCGATGAAAGCGGCGCCGGGCTCACCGCGCGCACGCGCTATCGCGTGATCGACCGCGCCGGCAACAGCGCCGCCTGGGTCGAACTGCAACCGCTGACCGGGCGCACGCACCAGTTGCGCGTGCACATGGCCGCGATCGGCCACCCGATCGTGGGCGATGGCAAATATGGCGGCCAGGCCGCGTTCCTGACCGGCACGATCAGCCGCAAGCTGCATCTCCACGCGCGCCGGCTGGTTATCCCGCATCCCGAAGGCGACACGCTCGATGTGACCGCGTCGCTGCCCGACCACTTTGCCACGGGCCTTGCGCAACTGGGCTTTACCGAAGCGGATGGCGATGTGCTGCTGCCGGTAGCCCCGCCCAAAGACCCGCGCGTGGCCGAAAAGCGCGCGGCGATGGCGCACGCGCGCGATATGCGCCGCGATCGCAAGGGCGAACGCCGCAAGCGCGGCGCCGATGCCGATGGCGGCAAGCCGGAACGCAGACCTGTGCGCAAAGCCGGGGAAAAGCCTGTGGGCAAGCCTGTGGACAGGCCGGGCAAAACCGTGTCGAAAAGCGGCGCAAAAGCGGGGCCAAAACCCGGGCAAAGCCCTGTGGGCAAGCCGGCACGGCGCCCTTCGGCGGCGGCCGTGCGACCGCCACGGGCCCCGCGTTGATCGGGCGCGCGCGATGCATCCCAACCCCGCCTTTCGCCAGCAGGCTGCGACCAGCGATGAGCGGGCGCTTTATGCCAGCCTGATCGGCGAAGTCGGGTTCGGCATGGTGTTCCTGACCACGCCCGATGGCCCGCGCGTGGCGCATACCCCGCTGCTGCTGCGCGACAGTGGCGTGCTGGCGTTTCACCTTGCGCGCGGCAATGCGCTGACCCGCCATCTCGATGGCGCAACCGCGCTGGTCGTCATCAACGGCCCCGATGGCTATGTTTCGCCGCGCTGGTATCAGGATGCCGATCAGGTGCCGACGTGGAACTATCTCGCGCTCGAATGCGAAGGGCCGGTGCGGCGGCTCGATCACGACGGGCTGGTCGATATCCTGACCGAACTGTCGGCGCAGCACGAAGCGCGGCTGGGCGGCAAACCCTGGACGATGGACAAAGTTTCCGCGTCCGCGATGGCGCGCTTGACCGGGGCGATTGTCGGCTTCGAACTCGACGTCTGGGCCTGGCGCCCGACGTTCAAGCTGTCACAAAACAAGCGGGGCGAGGAACGCGCGCGGGTGATCGAAGGGCTGGAAAGCAGCGGTTCGGCGGCGGTGGCCGCCCTGATGCGCGCGCTGGTGGACCAAGGCTGATGGCGGTGCGGCTCGCCATTTTCGATTGCGACGGCACGCTGGTCGACAGCCAGGCCGATATTGCGCTGGCGATGGAGGCGGCGTTTGCCGCGCACGCGCTGCCTCCCCCGCCGCGCGCCGCGATCCGCCGCATTGTCGGGCTGTCGCTGGGCGAAGCGATCCGCCAGCTCGCACCCCACGCATCGGCCGACACCGCCAGCGGGCTGGTGCAGGCCTACAAGGATGCTTTCCGCGCGCGCCGCAGCGCGGGCATGGTCGAAGAACCGCTCTACGATGGCATTGCCGCGCTGATCGCCGAGCTCGATGCCGCGGGCTGGATGCTGGGGGTGGCCACCGGCAAAAGCGACCGGGGTCTGGCGCATTGCCTCGAACACCATGGCCTGACCGGGCATTTCGTCACGCTGCAGACCGCCGACCGCCATCCGTCGAAGCCCGATCCGGCGATGATCGAGGCCTGTCTCGATGCCACCGGCGGCACGCGCGCAATGACCGTGATGATCGGCGACACCGCCTATGACATGGCGATGGCAGTCAACGCCGGCGTGCGCGCGATCGGCGTCGACTGGGGCTATCACCACGCCGACGAACTGGTTGCGGCAGGCGCCGAAGCGGTGGCCGGATCGGTCGGCGAACTGCGCCTGCTGCTCAAGGGCCTCGAAGCGTGAGCCACGCGCTTGCTGCTCCCCTCCCCTTCAGGGGAGGGGCCGGGGGTCGGGGCTCTGCTCATGCCTTGGCGCTTTGTGATAGCCCCCACCCCAACCCCTCCCCTGAAGGGGAGGGGCTTTACGGGCCACAACCATGAAGCGCTTTTACCGCGCGGCGACGCTGGGCGAGCACGATCAGGGCTTTGCCGTGCTGCTCGATGGCCGCCCGATCCGCACGCAAGGCGGGGCTCCGCAAATGGTGCCGAGCCGTGCTCTGGGCCAGGCGATGGTCGCCGAATGGGCCGATCAGGGCGACGAGCTCGACACCGGGCGCTTCAAATTCCGCGATCTCGCCGACTATGCCATCGACGTGATCGCGCCCGGCCCGGCCGAAGTGATCGCCG
>CAITOD010000255.1 GCA_903893935.1 uncultured Sphingomonadales bacterium | reverse complement strand
GCCGAAGTCAGCAATGCCGAGAACGAGCGTACGGCCCACTTGGAGGACGTCGTCGCGTCTGTAACTACGCTGGCGAGATCGACCAAATAGTCAGCCTTAGCGGCGTCCGAGCGGGTCTTAAGCCAACTGTTGAACTGATCCTTCGTTCCACCCACTTCCCAGCCCAGACCGCCAGCAGCTCCCGTGTAGGCCGGGAACTGATTGGTTAGGTCGGTCGCCCGGTAGTTCGTGCGGTTGTTGCCGCCGGTTGCAGTCGTCCCTGCCCCTGCCCCGGGCAGTGCGCCGCCTGTGGCCAATCCGCAGGCCACTGCGCCGCAGACCGCCGCACCGCAGCAGGCCTGTGGCAATTGGCAATGGAACGAGACGGAAAAGCAGTACCACTGGATCACCAATGGCTGCAATTGATCGCAATGGCATGGGCAATCGCGCGATCCGGATAATTGTGGCAGGTTTGGCGCTCGTGCTTGGCGCCGGCCCGGCTGCGGCGCAGACGTCCGAACTCTCGCCGGTCGAACTGCTGCACCAGTCGCTTCACCTGACCCCGGCGCAGGAAGGCGCCTGGCAGGCCTATCGCAGCGCCGCTGATGCGCCGGACAAGGCCCAGGCGCGCCGGCGTGCGGCCTCGGGCCTGTTCCGCACGCTCGATGCACCGCACCGGATGGACCTGGTCGAGGCGGAAATGCGCGCCGAACTGACCGACTTGCAGCACCAGAGCGAAGCGCTGAAGGCGTTTTATGCCGCGCTCAGCCCCGAACAGCGCGTTGTGTTCGATGCGCGCACGCTGCCGCCGACGGACTATACTCAAACCCAGATGTGAGGCGTCGGGCCTGATCAGATGTGGATCGCGCGGCCATAGGCGGCGAGCACCGCTTCGTGCATCGTTTCGCTGATTGTCGGATGCGGAAACACCGTGTGCATCAGTTCGGCTTCGGTGGTTTCAAGCGTCTTGCCGACCACATAGCCCTGGATCAGCTCGGTCACTTCGGCGCCGATCATGTGCGCGCCGAGCAGTTCGCCGGTCCTGGCGTCGCACACCGTCTGGACGAACCCTTCGGCCTCGCCCAGCGCAATCGCCTTGCCGTTGCCGATGAACGGAAATGTGCCGGTGCGCACCGTATGCCCGGCTTCTTTGGCTTTGGCCTCGGTCAGCCCGACGCTGGCAATCTGCGGGTGGCAATACGTACAGCCGGGAATATTGCCGCGGTCCATCGGGTGCGGATGGACGTCGGTGTTGCCCAGTTCGGCCGCGATCGCTTCGGCCACGATCACGCCTTCGTGGCTCGCCTTGTGCGCCAGCCACGGCCCCGGGGTCACGTCGCCGATGGCCCACACGCCGGCGGCGCCGGTGCGGCCGTAGCCGTCGATCGCGATAATGCCGCGTTCGGTGGCAAGGCCGACCGTTTCCAGACCGATGTTTTCGGTGTTGGCCACGATGCCCACCGCAACAATCACGTGGCTGAAGCTGTCTTCGACCACTTTGCCGTCATTGCCCTTGATCCGCGCCTTGACCGCATTCGCGCCGACATCGAGCGACTCAACCCCTGCCCCGGTCAGTATGGTCATGCCCTGCTTGGTCAGCGCCTTTTCGAGGAACGCCGAAACATCGGCGTCTTCGACCGGAACGACCCGGTCGAGCATTTCGACGACCGTGACTTGCGAGCCCATGTCGTTGTAGAAGCTCGCGAATTCGATCCCGATCGCGCCTGAGCCGATCACCAGCAGCTTCGACGGCAATTCATTGGGCGTCATCGCGTGGCGATAGGTCCAGATCCGTTTGCCATCGGCTTTGGCAAACGGCAGATCGCGCGCGCGCGCGCCGGTCGCGACGATGATGTGTTTGGCCTCGAGCTGTTGCGCGCCTTTGTCGCCGGTCACTTCGAGCTTGCCTGGGCCTTTGAGCACGCCGGTGCCCATATAGACCGCAACTTTGTTCTTCTTCATCAGGTGCGTGACGCCCTGGTTGAGCTGTTTGGCGACCCCGCGCGAGCGCGCCACCACCGCGGCCAGATCGGCGCGGACATTGTCGGCAGCCAGCCCGTAGGCCTTGGCATGCTGCATCTGGTGGAACACTTCGGCCGAACGCAGCAGCGCCTTGGTCGGGATGCAGCCCCAGTTGAGACAGATCCCGCCAAGATTTTCGCGCTCGACAATCGCCACTTTGAGCCCGAGCTGCGCGCACCGGATCGCCGCAACATAACCGCCCGGGCCCGACCCGAGCACAATCACGTCGAATGTGTCTGCCACTTCAAGCTCCTTCGATTTCGGTAACGGGCGTCTGTCCGCGCAATCAGGCGACGAGCGCGAGCGGATTTTCGACCAGCGCCTTGAATGTCTGCATCAGTTCGGCCCCATCGGCACCATCGATCGCGCGATGGTCGAAGCTGCCGGTGACCGACATCACGGTCGCCACGGCAAGCGCGCCATCGACCACATAAGGCCGCGCTTCGCCCGCGCCGACTGCAAGGATCATGGCCTGCGGGGGGTTGATCACCGCTTCGAACTGCTTGATCCCGAACATGCCGAGGTTGGACAGGCTGGCGGTGCCGCCCTGATACTCGTGCGGCTGCAATTTGCCGTCGCGCGCTTTGCCCGCGAGCGTTTTCATTTCGGTGGCGATTGCCGAAACCGCCTTGTTCGCCGCATCGACGATGATCGGCGTGATCAGGCCCGACGGGGCCGCCACCGCAACCGAGATATCGACGCGCTTGAACGTGCGCAATTCGTCGCCGGCGAAGCTCACATTGCACTTGGGCGTTTGCGCCAGCGCTTTGGCCAGCGCCTTGATCAGCAGGTCGTTGACCGACAGCTTGACACCTTGCGCTTCGAGCGCGGCGTTGAGCTGGCTGCGCAGTTTGAGCAGCGCATCGAGCCGGACATCGACCGTCAGATAGATGTGCGGGATGGTCTGCTTGGCCTCGGTCAGGCGGCGCGCGATCGTCTTGCGCACATTGTTGAGCCTGGCTGCTTCGTAGG
>CAITOD010000254.1 GCA_903893935.1 uncultured Sphingomonadales bacterium | reverse complement strand
TTGTCGGCCAGCTGGTCGAGCGCGACGCGGATTTTGGCATCGGCGGCAGCGTTCAGACCGAACTGCAGCTTTGCGTCGATCACCATTTGGCGGGGATGCGCGCTGCGGACGAGATTGATCAGACGCGCTTCGCCGGCTGCGCCCAGATCGCCAATATCTTCGAGATTGACGACAACGACCGACTGGGGTGCCGGATGTTGCCAGCTTTTGTAGACGGCATTCCAATACCCATGCGCGATCGGATCGCTAAGCGACGTGCTCCAGATGGCCAGAGCCATGAACAGTGCAAGCCACAATGGTGATCGCAACAAAATACGCATCGAGCCCTGACGCCATCGGAGACATCAGGAAATTAGTCCGAAATGGTTGACATCCAGTTACTTCGGTTACGAAGCATCAACCAAACAAACCCGCGCAAAAGCGTGTTTTGTGTCGGGAGGCGCAGCGTCGCCTGACGAAATTTGTCAGATCGCGGTTAAGCGGGAGAGGCTTTTTTCAAGCATCAGCAGTTGCCACAGCGTGCGACTGGTGTCCCCATGTCCGGTTACGTGCTGATCGACCAGATCGATGATTCGCGCCGGTTCGAACCAGCCGGTTGCCGCAAGCGCGCCGCGATCGGCAAGGTCCCGCGCCGCATCGGCGAGTTCGCCGCGAAACCACGCCGCAATCGGGGTGACAAAGCCCATCTTGGGGCGGAACAGCACGTCTTCGGGCAAATTGGGCCGCATCGCCTGCTTCATCAGCCACTTGCCCGTCGTGCCGCGGACGCGCATTGTTTCGGGCAGCCGCGCGGCGAATTCGATCAGCCGGTGATCGAGCAGCGGTTCGCGCGCCTCGAGACTGACCGCCATGCTCGCGCGATCGACTTTGGTCAGGATATCGCCGGGCAGATAGCGCTTCAGATCGGCATATTGCGCGCGATCGAGCCCGCTGCGCGCGGGCGCTCCACGCATCAGCGCGACAACCGGGGTTTCGGCGCGATAGTCGCCGCGCAGCCGCTTGAACGCGTCGGAATAGAGCGCGTCGCGCGCTTCGGTGCGCGTGACCGAAACGCTGCGCGCGTAAGCGTCCTCGCTGTCGAGCGCGAGGCTTTGCAGCGTGGCTTTCGCGCGCAGCGGGCGCGGCGCCCAGCCCAGCGCCGGATAAACCGCGCCCAGCGCGCCGAACAGGCCGCGACGCAAGCCGCGCGGCAGTGCTGCACGCGCCTGATCCTCGCGATGGTGGAACACCAGCCGGCGATACCCCGCCAGCGCCTCGTCCGCGCCATCGCCCGAAAGGGCAACGGTCACATGTTCGCGCGCCAGCTGGCACACCCGCCACGTCGGCAGCGCCGAAGCATCGGCGAACGGTTCATCGAACATCGCGACCAGCGTATCGACCGCTGCCGCATCGTCGACTCCCACCACGCGGCGATAATGTTCGGTGTGAAACTGCGCGGCGATGCGATCGGCATAAGCGGTTTCATCGAGTGCGGCGACATCGAACCCGATCGAACACGTCTTGACCGGGCTCGTGCTCGCGCCGGCCATCATTGCCACCACCGTCGAACTGTCGACCCCGCCCGACAGGAACGCGCCGAGCGGCACATCGGCAGTCATCCGCGATGTCACTGCCTGGTGCAGATGGTGCAACAGTTCCTCGCCCAGCGCTTCGGCCGATCCGCTCGCGCGGTCGGCAAAGCTCACGTCCCACCATTGCACCGGTGCCGCGGGCGGCTGATCGTGGCGCAGCAGGCGATAGTGGCCCGCCGGCAGCTTTTCCACGCCGCGCAGGATCGACCGCGTGTCAGGCACATAGCCCCACGTCATGTAGTCTTCGACCGCAAGCGGATCGATCTCGCGCGCCAGCTCAGGATGCGCCAGCAACTGCTTGAGTTCGGAACCGAAAATGACCTGGCCCGATGCGAGCGTGGCCGTGATCAGCGGTTTAACGCCCAGCCGGTCGCGCGCCAGCAGCAAACTGCGCTGGCGTGCATCGTAAAGCGCAAAGGCAAACATGCCGTGGAGATGCGACAGGCACTCGACCCCCCAGCGCTGCCACGCGGCGATGATCACTTCGCTGTCGCCATCGGTGTGAAACACCGCGCCCATGGCCTGCAATTGCGCGCGCAATTCGCGGAAATTGTAGATTTCGCCGTTGAACACCAGCATGA
>CAITOD010000253.1 GCA_903893935.1 uncultured Sphingomonadales bacterium | reverse complement strand
TTCGGGGAGGATGCGGGACGGCTTTCCGCGTGGTATGGTGCGCGAAGCGCAGTCGAGGATGTCCTGTGATCGAACCGTACCACTACCACGCCTCCGACGCGGCGATTGCCGATCTCCACGCGCGCATCGACGCCACGCGCTGGCCCGAGGCCGAAACCGTCGATGACTGGTCGCAAGGCGTGCCGCTTGCCGCGCTCAGGGATTTCGTCGCGACCTGGCGCCACGCCTACGACTGGCGTCCGGCCGAAGCCTGGATCAACGCGCAAGGCCTTTCGAGCACGGTTATCGACGGCATTGCCATCCGCTTCCTGCACATCCGCTCGCCCCATGACAATGCCCTGCCGCTGATCCTCACTCACGGCTGGCCCGGCTCGATCTTCGAATTTCGCGGGGTGATCGACGCGCTGACCACGCCCGATGCGGGAACGCCGGCGTTCCACTGCGTAATCCCGTGCCTGCCTGGCTACGGCCTGTCGGAAAAACCCGCGACCAAAGGCTGGGGAGTCGAAAAAATCGCCCGCGCCTGGGCCGAACTGATGGCCCGTCTGGGCTATGCCCGCTGGTTCGCGCAAGGCGGCGACTGGGGCGCGGCAGTCACCACCCAGATCGGCCGGCTGAACCTGCCCGGCTGCGCGGGCATCCACCTCAACATGCCGATCGCGCGCCCGTTGCCCGAAGACCTCGCCGCGCCAACGCCAGCCGAACAACGCGCGCTCGCGGCCTTGCAGCACTACCAGCAATGGGATTCTGGCTATTCCACCCAGCAGCGCACCCGCCCGCAAACCGTGGGTTATGGCCTGGTCGATTCACCCGTCGGCCTCGCCGCATGGATTTACGAAAAGCTGTGGGCCTGGACCGACAACCACAGCCGCCCCGAAGACGCGCTGAGTCGGACCGCCATGCTCGACAACCTCATGCTTTATTGGCTGACCGCCAGTGGCGCTTCATCCGCGCGGCTCTATTGGGAAAGCTTCGGCAGCTTCGCACCGGCCAAAGTGACCATGCCCGTGGCTTGCAGCGTGTTCCCCAAAGAAATCCTGCCCGCCCCGCGCAAATGGGTCGAACGCCATTGCACCAATCTGGTCCACTGGGGCGAGATGGACAAAGGCGGGCATTTTGCCGCGTGGGAGCAGCCGGAGCTGTTTGTCGGCGAATTGCGCGCCGCATTTGGCAAGATGGTTTGAATTGGGCGTCACGCTTCGCCGGCAAACCGCATCCGGGCAGCCGCAAAGGCTTCGTCCAATGCATCGATAACCGCGCGGATGCGCGGCATCTGACGCAAGTCGGCATGGACGCCCAGCCAGACTTCACGCACCGGGCCGGCGGGATCGATCCTGACCAGATCGGGATGGCCATCGGCCAGAATGCACGGCAGGCACGCCATGCCGATGCCGGCGCGTGCGGTGGCCAGTTGCGCGTCGCGACTGTTTGATCGCAGCGCGACGTGCGCTTTGGGCAGGCGCTCTGCCAGCCAGCGCGGTTCGGGCATGTGCACCTGATCTTCCAGCACAGTGATGATCGCATGCCCGGTCTCGGTCAGCGGCTGGGGGTTTGCGGCCAGGTAGTTCCGGCTGGCATAGAGCGCATTGGCTGCCATCGCCATGCGGCGCGTCACCAGTTCGCCACCTTCAAACCGGGCCATCCGGATAGCGAGATCGGCTTCGCGTTTGGACAGGCTGAGCGACCGCGTTTCGCTGAGCAGATCGAGCGAAATGGCCGGATACTTGCGGTGCAAGGCGGCTGCTGCGTGCGGAATCACCAGATTGGCGATCGTTTCGACCGTAGTCAGCCGCACCACGCCCGAAAGCGCGACATCGCGCCCTTGCACCGTGCGTTCGACCGCGACGGCTTCTGCCTCCATGCGTTCGGCATTGCCCAGCACGGCTTCGCCCAATGCGGTCAATTCGTAGCCGCGCGACGTTTTTTGCAGCAGCCGCGCGCCGGCCTTGGCTTCCAGCGCATCCAGCCGGCGGCTCATGGTTGATTGCCGCACGCCCAGTTCGCGCGCGGCGCCCGACAAAGTGCGCGCACGCGCGATGGCCAGAAACGTGCGCACATCGTCCCAATCCATCATCTATCCCTTTTTGCATATGTGAGATGCCAAGATCGGTAATATCCATCCGAAAATGATTAGTCTATCCAGACATCAACGCCATGATCCGGTTGGCGATGGAGGTCTCGTCCCGTGCAACCCACGCTGTTTGTCTCTCACGGATCGCCGATGCTGGCGTTGCAGGACATTCCGGCGCACCATTTTTTCACCGGGTTGGGCGCCACGCTGGTGCGACCCGACGCGATCGTTGCGGTATCGGCACATTGGGAAACCGATCTGCCGACAGTCAACGCGGTGGCGGTCAACCCGACGATCCACGATTTTCGCGGCTTTCCCGCGGCGTTGTTCGACATGGTCTATCCGGCGCCCGGCGCACCGGAACTGGCCAACCGAATTGCCAATCTGCTGGGCGATGCCGGCCTGCAGACCCGCATCGATACCGGCCGCGGGCTCGATCACGGAGCCTGGATCCCGCTGCGCCTGATGTGGCCTGGTCACGATATTCCGGTGCTGCAGCTGTCGATCCAGAGCGGTCTGGGGCCGGGCCATCATTTGCAACTGGGCCAGGCGCTTGCCGATCTGCGCCGGGATAACATCCTGGTGCTGGCGTCTGGCAGCCTGACGCACAATCTGCGGATGGTGCCCCGGT
>CAITOD010000252.1 GCA_903893935.1 uncultured Sphingomonadales bacterium | reverse complement strand
TCAGCGACAAGTCGGCTTCGGCAATTGCGGGCACCAGCGCGAGGTTGATCAGGCGCTCCTCGAACGCCAGCGGCAAGTCGTCGGCGAAATGGACCCCGGTTACGCTCAGCACATGTCCGCGCAAGCCCAGCGCTTCGGCGTCGGCACGGTCGGGTGCGGCAAGTTTGCGGCTGGCACGCGCCCCGTGATAGCTCTGCCCGCGCGCGGCGATCGCGGCGGCGAGATCGGGCACTGCGAGCACCATCGATTGGGCGCGCGGCCGCGCCACGAACGAGCCGGCGCGCTTGCGCCGGTCGAGCATGCCCGCGCCGGCCAGCGCCGAGAGCGCCTTGTTGACCGTCATGCGCGCGCAGCCATAGCGCTCCATCAGTTCGGTTTCCTTGGGGATGCGGTCGCCGGGGCGCAAGTGCCCGGCCATGATCGCGGCTTCGATTTCGGCGCGGATGCGTTCGTGGAGCGCGGGCGGCTTCATGCCAGCAATCCGGCCAGCCTTGCGCGATAGCGCGCAGCAATTGCCTCGCGCGCGATATGGCGCCCGCCGGTCACCACTTTGCGGCCATGGCGCCAGACACAATCGACCGCGCCGCGCCCGGCGGCAAAGATCCAGCCGTCGAGCAGCGCGTCGCCCGACCGCGCGATCAGGCCGGGATGACCGGCATCGAGGCTGACCAGATCGGCGCTGTTGCCGACGGCAATTCCCGCCGCCGTGCCCAGCGCGCGCGCACCGCCGGCAAGGCTCGGGCCGAACAGAGCGGCACCAGTGCTGGCGCCCGGTGCCGCAGCCAGAATGTTGCGGCCACGATGGTGCAGGCGCTGGCCATATTCGTAAAGCCGCAGTTCTTCGCTCGCATCAATCATCACGTTGGAATCGCTGCCCACGCCCCATACACCGCGATAATCGCGCGCGGGGAACAGGCCATCGCCGAGATTGGCCTCGGTGATCGGGCACAGCCCGGCGGTGGCGCCGCTTTGCGCCAGCGCATGCGTTTCGTCTGCGGTCATATGCGTGGCATGGACCAGGCACCAGCGTCGATCGACCGGTGCATGGTCGAGCAGCCATTCGACCGGACGCGCACCGCTCCACGCGAGGCAGTCTTCGACTTCGCGGGTCTGTTCGGCGATATGGATATGGATCGGCGCGCGGCCCGCCATGGCATCGAGCGCGGCGATCTGCGCCGGCGTCGCGGCGCGCAATGAATGGGGGGCAAGGCCCAGCACCGCGTCGGGCAGCGCCGCAAGCGCTTGGCCCGCGCGCTCGCGCAATGTCGCAAAGCTGTCGAGATCGTTGACAAACCGGCGTTGCCCCGCATTGGGCGCCGCGCCGCCAAACCCGCCATGCGCATAGAACACCGGCAGAAGCGTCAGGCCAATCCCGGTTTCACCGGCGGCTTGGGCAATTGCCACGCTCATCGCTGCCGGATCGGCAAAAGCCGAACCCGCCGGATCGTGGTGCAAGTAATGGAATTCGCCGACGCGGGTGAACCCGGTTTCGAGCATTTCGGCATAAGCCTGTGCCGCGATCGCCATAAGATCGTCGGGACCCATGCGTTCGAGGAAGCGGTACATCACTTCGCGCCAGGTCCAGAAGCTGTCGTCGCCGCTGCCGCGCCGCTCGGCCAGCCCTGCCATGCCGCGCTGGAACGCGTGGCTGTGCAGATTGCCGAGCCCCGGCAAGCCGATCGCATGGCGCTCATCACCCGGTGCCGCGTGCGCTTCGGGCTCGATCTGCGCGATCCGCCCGGCATCAATCGTCAGGCGGACATTGTCGTGCCAGCCATGCGGGAGTAGAGCGGTCATGAAGAACAGCGTCTGGGTCATCGCCGGTTTTCTCGCTTTGCTGGCCAGGCAGAAGGGCCTTGCGACCCGGCAATAATGTCTATACATATTCGTTCATCGAAGCAAACGGCTTCGTCGTCCCCGGTGCGCCGGAAGCAGAGTTTGGCCGATGTCCCCAGCGCTGTCATGCGATACCGTATGGAGCCACGCGCGGCTCCTGCCGATGGCCGATCCGGCGAGGCCCGACGCGGTGGTCGAGGCCGGCGTGGTGGCAGCGCGCGACGGCCGCATCGTCTATGCCGGGCCCGCTGACGGCGCCCCTGCCTTCGAGGCCGGCCGCACGATCGACTGCGCCGGCCGGCTGCTGACCCCGGGGCTGATCGATTGCCATACGCATCTGGTCTATGGCGGCAGCCGCGCGGGCGAATTCGAGGCGCGCCTCGCGGGCGCCGGGTATGAGGCGATCGCGCGCGCCGGCGGCGGCATCGTTTCGACGATGCGCGCCACGCGCGCGGCGACTGAAGCCGATCTGGTCGCCATGAGCGCACCCCGGCTGGCCGAGATGATCGCCGATGGCGCGACCACGGTTGAAATCAAATCGGGCTACGGGCTGGAGCTCGCGGCCGAGCGCACCATGCTGCGCGCGGCGCGCTCGCTCGGCGATGCGCTCGATGTGTCGGTGGTGACCACGTTTCTCGGCGCCCACGCGCTGCCGCCCGAATTTGCGGGCCGCGCCGATGCCTATATCGATGAAGTGGTGCAAGTCATGCTGCCTGCACTCGCTGCCGAAGGGCTGGTCGATGCGGTCGATGCGTTCTGCGAAGGGATCGGTTTTTCGCCCGCGCAAGTCGAACGCGTGTTCACGGCGGCGCGCGCGCGCGGCATTCCGGTCAAGCTTCACGCCGAACAGCTGTCCAATCTTCACGGAGCAGCGCTGGCTGCGCGCTATGGCGCCCTGTCGGCGGATCATCTCGAACATCTCGATGGTGCGGGCATTGCCGCGATGGCGGCAGCGGGCACGGTCGCAACGCTTTTGCCGGGCGCCTATTATTTCACCCGCGAAACGGTGCTGCCGCCGATCGATGCCTTGCGCGCCGGGGGCGTGCCGATGGCCATTGCCACCGATTGCAACCCCGGCACCAGTCCGCTGACCTCGCTGCTGCTGGCGATGAACATGGCCGCTACATTGTTCCGGCTGACCGTAGCCGAATGCCTCGCCGGGGTCACCATCCATGCCGCGCGCGCGCTGGGGCGCGACGATATCGGCGCGCTGGTGCCGGGCCATTGGGCCGATCTAGCCGTGTGGGATGTCACCCAGCCCGCCGAACTGGTCTATCGCATTGGCGGGCGCCCGCTGCATGCACGCTATTGGAGAGGTCGATGACCACGCACGTGCTTACCCCCGGTGCCGTCGGCCTGTCCGACTGGCGCGCAATCTGGCAGGGTGCTGCCGCACGGCTCGATCCGGCGTGTGCG
>CAITOD010000251.1 GCA_903893935.1 uncultured Sphingomonadales bacterium | reverse complement strand
GCTGTCGAGCAGCAAGCCGGCCAGCCCCGCCGTGTGCAGATCGAACGTCGGCAGCCGCATGCTGCGGCCGAGCGCGATCATCAGCGCCGACGTTGCCAGTGCGTGGCGATAGACATGTTCGCTGTCCTGACGAAACCGCATCAGGCCATTGAAAGCAAAGGGATTGCTTTGCATCGACGTGATGATTGAATCGATCACTGGGGTGATCGTCGCCGGGGTGATCGCTTTGCCGAGCCGCAGTTCGAGAAACACGCTGGCCACCGCTTTGAGGCCGCGTTCGGCAACTGTGTTGGCCCGGCCAAAGCCGCGACCGATTTCGGCGGGCGGTGCCGACAACACGCGCGCCATGCCGCCGGATACCGGAGCCGGTGCTGGTGGGGCTGGGGGCGGGGGCGGCAGTACCAGCCCGGCCCGGCGCGTGCGCAGCGGGGTCGGGGCCGTCGTGCGGGCGGCGGGGATGGGCGATGGCGTGCGTGCGACCGGTGCGTCGGGGTCGATCCCGCGTTCGGTGTCGATGATCACCGCCGGCACCGTGCTTGCGTGCAAGGCATCGAGCTGATCGGGATCGGTCAGCAGAAAATGCGCGCGCCAGAACGGATGGCTGAACCAGTTGCCCTCCAGCTTGTGGATGAACATGCCGAGTGTAACCTCGGCCGGATTGATCCGCTTCAGCATGCTGCCCTTTGCCTGATAATACCCGGTGTTGTGCATCGCGAACGCGGCCGGGGGGGGTGATCGCCGGCCTTGCGCACCATCGCAGCGGCGCGTGAAATCATGGTAAGCCCATGCTACGGGCCAGCCCCTAGAGCGTCCTGCGATAAATCTGTAACACCGTGATTGCTCTGGAAAGCCCCGTGGGGAGAAGCAGCACGCAGCGCGGGCAGGGGCACCCCAAAAAGTAATACTTTTTGGGGACCCCGCTGGTTGCCCCGTGCAAGTGCTGCGACGCTGCCACGGGGCTTTCCAGAGCAACCCCTTCGGGGCGGGCCGCTTTTGGCCCATTGCGGCGTCGAGATGGCTTGAGCCGAAGGCCAGCGCAGCTAAATATTCCCGATATTCCTGCGCCATCCCTCCTTGCACTGGGCCAAAATCGGCTCCGTCACGGTGTTACAGATTTATCGCAGGACGCTCTAAAGCACCGACCACCCGGTCATTGCCGCCAGCCGCTCGAGCGCGAGCGCGCCCACTTCGGAATTGCCCGCCGCGTTGAGCCCGGGCGACCACACGGTGATCGCGGCGCGGCCGGGCGCTATGGCGAGGATGCCGCCGCCCACGCCGCTTTTGCCGGGCAGCCCGACGCGGTAGGTGAAATCGCCCGAAGCGTCATAGTGGCCGCAGGTTATCATCAGCGCGTTGACCGCGCGCGCGGTGTCGGGCGAGCACACTGTCCGCCCGGAGAGCGGGTCGACGCCATGGTTGGCGAGGAACAGCCCGGCGCGGGCGAGCTGGCGGCACGTCATGCTGAGCGCGCACTGGTGAAAATAGACGTTGAGCACGTCTTCGACCGGTGCATCGAGATTGCCGTTGGCGCGCAGGAAATTGGCGAGGCTGGCGTTGCGATAGCCGGTTTCGGCTTCGGACCGCGCGACTTCGGGATCGATCCCGACTTGGTGATCGTGCGCCAGTTCGCGCATGAAGCCGGTGATATGCGCGATGGTCGCGACGGGATCATCGACCCCCATCAGCGCGTCGGTGGTCACCAGCGCGCCCGCGTTGATCAGCGGATTGCGCGGAATGCCCTTTTCGTTTTCGAGCTGGACGATCGAATTGAAACGCGACCCCGACGGTTCGCGCCCGATCCGCTGCCACAGCTGCGCGCCCCGCTTTTCGAGCGCGAGCACCAGCACAAATATCTTCGAAACGCTCTGCACCGAAAACGGCACATCGGCGTGGCCCGCGACCAGCACCCGGCCATCGAACAAAGTGACCGCGATGCCGAAATGGCGCGGATCGACCCGCGCCAGCGCCGGAATATAGTCTGCAACTTTGCCGCAACCTTGATACGATAGCATCTCATCTGCAATTGTTGCGATGATTGCATCGAGATCCGGCGTTTCGTTCCCATCCATGCGTTGTTCACCCGCCTGACGGCCGCGAGGAGCAGTCCCCATGACCTATTGCCTTGGTATTCTGCTTCCGACCGGCCTGGTCTTTGCGTCGGATTCGCGTTCGAACGCGGGTGTCGACCAGATCGCGACCGTCCGCAAGATGGCCATCATCGACCGGCCGGGTGACCGCCTGATTACGATCCTGTCGGCGGGCAATCTGGCGACCACGCAATGGGTGGTGGCAACGCTGCGCGAAGCCGCAGGCCTCGGCTATGACAGGCGCGACGTCCATGCCGCGCGCACAATGCTCGATGTGGCCGAAATCGTTGGCGAGACTTTGCGCTACGTGGTCGAGCGCGACCGCAAATATGTCGATCCTTATGGTGATCCTTCGGGCAGCTTCATTGTCGGCGGCCAGATCAGGGGCGAAGCGCCGCGGCTGTTCCAGATCTATTCGGCGGGCAATTTCGTCGAAGCCTCGGACCGGCTGCCGTTCGTGCAGATCGGCGAGACCAAATACGGCAAGCCGATCCTCGATCGCGCGCTGACGCTCTCCAGCACGCTCGATGAAGCGGCCAAGCTCGCGCTGCTGTCGTTCGACGCGACGATCCGCAGCAACTTGTCGGTCAGCCCGCCGATCGATCTGCTGCGCTATGCCACCGACAGCTTCTGTACCGACAACTTGCAGACGTTCGCCGAAAACCACAGCTATTGGCAGCAGATCCGCCAGGATTACGGCGCAGGGCTGTCGGCGCTGGTCACCGCGCTGCCGCCGCCGCCGCCGAACACTCAGGCCAACTGAGTGCCGATCGGCAGGGTGCGGATGCGCTTGCCGGTCAGTGCAAACAGCGCATTGGCCAGCGCGGGTGCGGCCGGGGGCAGGCCGGGCTCGCCCAGACCGCCGATCGGCGCGCCGCTTTCGATGAAATGCACATCGACCGCCGGCGCATCGGCCAATTTGAGCACCGGGTAGTCGGGAAAGCTCGACTGATCGACTTTGCCCCCGGTCAGGGTGATCGCTTCGCCGATCGCGGTCGACAGGCCCATCAGCACGCCGCCCTGCACTTGCGCTTCGGCATTGCGCGGGTTCACCGTGGTGCCGCAATCGACCACTGCGGTCACTTTGTGCACTTTGGGGGTACCGTCGGGCTTGAGCGACGCTTCAACCACATGCGCGCAGATCGAGCCGAAGCATTCGACCAGCGCGATGCCGCGCGCCGAGCCGGCCGGCGCGGGCGTACCCCAGCCGCTGCGCTGTGCCGCCGCGTCGAGCACCGCGAGATGCCGGCTGCCCGCGGGCAAATGCGCGCGGCGGAACTGGTAGGGGTCTTGCCCCGCCAGATGCGCCAGCTCGTCGATAAAGCTTTCGTTGTAGAACCCGTGCTGGGTCGAATTGACCGAGCGCCAGAACGCATCGACCTGGTTCGAGATATATTTGTAATGGCGCCGCGCGGTGGCGGGCACCTGATAGGGAAACACCGTTTCGCTCTCGGCATCGACGAGCTGGGCATAGTCGGTCTGCCAGGCGGCGATTTTGCCGTCGGCGCCGAGCGCAGCTTTGAGCTGGCCGAGCGATTGCGGGCGATAGGCGCCCTGTTTGACATCTTCCTCGCGCGACCAGATGAGCTTGACCGGGTGATCGACTTGCATCGCCACGCGCGCGATCTGCTCGATAATCTGCGTATAGGGCGGAAAGCGCCGGCCGAACCCGCCGCCCATAATCATCGGGTGGAACGTGACATTGTCGACCGACAGCCCGGCGAACTGCGCGAGGAAATTGCGCGTCTGCACCGGGTCCTGCGTCCCGCCCCAGACTTCGAGCTTGCCATCCTTGTAATGCCCGGTGAGCGCGAAAGGTTCCATCGCGGCCTGGTGCAGGAACGGCACGCGGTATTCGGCATGGTGCGTTTTGGCGCCGGATTGCGCAAAGGCCGCTGCGACATCGCCGCTGGCATAATGGTTGTCGGGCTTGCCTTGCGCGATCTGCGCGGCCTGATCGGCATAAATGCCGGCGCTGCTGTAATGTGCGTTGCCGCCATCGCTGAATTGCGGCGCAAGCGCGCGCGCACCTTTGAGCGCGGGCCAATAGCCGCTGGCGACGACGACCACTGCATTATCGAGCGCGATCACTTTTTCCACGCCCTTGACCGCCATCGCCGGAGCGTGATCGACCGACAGCAATTTGCCGCCGCGCACCGGCGCGGCAATCACCGTCGCCACGCGCATGTCGGGCAGGGTGAAATCGATGCCGTATTGCGCGTGGCCGTTGACTTTGCCGGGGATGTCGAAGCGATCGACCGG
>CAITOD010000250.1 GCA_903893935.1 uncultured Sphingomonadales bacterium | reverse complement strand
TGCTGGTCGCCGCCGCGCCGCTCGCGACCCGCCCGCCGGCACCCGACTGGATCACCGGCAAGCTGGCCGATTGTCCGCCGCGCGGCGCCCGCGGACCGGGCCTGCGCCCGCTGCCCGGCGTGATTCCGACGCCCGCGCCCGGCGCCGACAGCAGCGACGGGCGCTCCGACGATGGCTCGCTGGTGTGGCGCAGCACTGTCGCGCCCGACGGGTCGCGCGCGCTCCACGTGTGGATCTGGCAGGATGGCACGATGCATGCCGTGCTCGACCGGGTCGTGGCGGGCGGGACCGGCTGAATGCTCGAACAGCTGTTCTTTTCGGCGTTCATCACGCTGTTTGTGCTGATCGATCCGCCCGGTTGTGCGCCGATCTATGCCGGGCTGACGGCCGATGCCTCGCGCGCGCAGACGCTGTCGATGGCTTTGCGCGCGAGCGTGATCGCGACGGGGATTCTGGTCGGGTTCGGCCTGTTCGGTGCGCGGCTGCTTGCCGCGATGCATATCCAGCTCGACAGCTTTCGCATTGCCGGCGGCATCATGCTGTTCCTGATCGCGCTCGACATGGTGCTCGATCGCAACACCGAACGCCGCAGCGAGCGCGCCGAAGCGGTCAAAGCCTCGCGGCCTGTGGTCAAGGATGTCGCGGTGTTCCCGATGGCCATGCCGATCCTCGCCGGCCCCGGCTCGATCGCCGCGACGATGCTGCTCACCGCGCGCGCCAGCGGCCCGACCGAAATGGCGGTGATCCTTGCGGCGCTGGTCATCGTGATGGCCATGGCGTTCGTGTCGATGCTGGCCGCGCGGCCGATCATCCGCCTGCTCGGCGCGCAAATCGAGGCGGTGGTGACCCGCCTGCTCGGTGTCCTGCTCGCCGCGCTCGCGGTCCAGTTCGTGGTTGACGGGCTGAAGGGGCAGCTGTTCTGACTATTGCAGCGTCACGCGTCCGTCATCGCGGTCGCGGCGGCCGAAGAACTGCATCAGCTGGATCAGCAATTCGCACCGCGTCGCCAAAGTGTGCGATTCGAGCAGCGCCTGCTTGGCGGCTATGTCGAACGGGGCGATCTGTGCAACGCCGTTGATCAGCGCGGCATCGTCGAGCTTGCCCACCGAATCCCAATCGACCGCATAGCCTTGCGAGGTGGCGAACGTGCGCGCCTCGCGCTCGAACCCGGCGCGTTCGATCGCGCTCAGCGCGGCTTGTTCGGGCTCGTCGATCAGTTCGGCTTCGACCTGCCGGAACGGCGTGGTGACATCAAGCTCGCGCAGCACGCGAAACCGCGCGATTCCTTCGAGCACGATGTTGTAGCGCCCGTCGTCGAGCGCCTCGACTTCGGCGATCTTGCCCACGCAGCCGATGCGGAACAGCGGCGCGCCGTCTTCGACCGCCTGCGGCTGGATCATCGCGATGCGCTGGTCGCGCGCGAGCGCGTCGGACACCATCGCGCGATAGCGCGGCTCGAAAATGCGCAACGGCAAATGCAGCCCGGGAAACAGCAGCGCGCCGGCCAGCGGAAAGATCGACAGCCGTTCGGTGGTCATGGCTCCGCTCATCGCGTGTTATCCGAACAGCACGGTGGACAATTTGCGCCGCGTGGCGGCGACCCAGGGGTCTTCGAGCCCGATCGCTTCGAAAATCTGCACCAGCCGCGCGCGCGCAGCGCCGTCGTTCCAGGTGCGGTCTTTGGCGACCAGCGCCAGCAGCGTGTTGGCCGCACCATCGCGGTCGCCGCTGGCATAGAGCCCGTTGGCAAGCGCCAGCGCTGCTGCATGATCATCGGGATCGGCTGCCACGGCAGCGCGCAAGGCGACCAGTTCGTCGGCCTCGGGCGCATCTTCGGCGAGCGCGAGCGCTGCGCGCACTTGCGCAAACACCGGGTCTTCGGCGAGTTTGGGATCGAGCTCGGCCAGTGCGGCCTTGGCTTCGTCTTTCATCCCGGCGGCAAGCAGCGCGCGGATCAGCCCCGCGTGCGCGGCCGCGCTGTCGGGCGCGAGTTCGACAATCTGCGCAAAGATAGCCACCGCACGCTCGGCATCGCCTTCGGCCAGCACGTCTTCGCCCATCGCCAGCATCGGCGCGAGATCGGGCGCCGCGGCGTCCCCCGCCTCGACCGGCAATTGCGCGAGGATCTTGTCGAGCAGCGCTTTCAGCTGCGTTTCGCTGCGCGCATTGGTCAGATCGGCGACCGGCTGGCCCTGGAACATCGCATAGACGGTGGGGATCGAGCGGATCTGGAACTGCGCGGCGATGAACTGTTCTTCATCGACATTGATCTTGGCCAGCACCACGCCTTTGTCGGCATAGTCGGCGGCCACTTTTTCAAGCGTCGGCGTCAGCGCCTTGCACGGCCCGCACCATTCGGCCCAGAAATCGACAATGACCAGCCTGGTCATCGAGGGTTCGACCACCGCCTTGCGAAAGCGGTCAACCGCTTTTTGTTCTTCGAGATTGAGGCCAAGGCTTGCCACGCGTGAGTCTCCGAAAACCTGGGATCGTGTGAATGTCTCGCTGCACCATGTGGGAACGCACCGCCATTCGGCAAGTGCCAATGGCGGCCGCCCGGCACAAGCCGGCCACAAACGCCCTTGCGTGCAAAGAAACCGCAATTGGGGGCTTGCGCGCCCGGGACATCGCCGTTATTTGCGCGCCTCACCCCAGCCGACCGGCGTGTTTCTCAGCGGAAAAGCAACGGCGCGGCGCAACGCACGAGCGGGCGTAGCTCAGGGGTAGAGCACAACCTTGCCAAGGTTGGGGTCGAGGGTTCGAATCCCT
>CAITOD010000249.1 GCA_903893935.1 uncultured Sphingomonadales bacterium | reverse complement strand
CGGCGCGACGATGGTGCTGACCGCGCTGCTGGTCAAAGGCGTCGGCGCGCTGCTGCTGCCCCTGATGAGCCTGCCTTTGCTCATCGGCGGGGTGTGCATCGTCACTTCGATCATCGGCACATACTTTGTCCGCCTCGGCGGTTCGACCAATATCATGGGCGCGATGTACAAGGGTTTCCTTGTCACCACCGTGCTGTCGATCCCGGCGATCTGGTTCGCGATCGCTTATGCGCTGGGCGACATGGAGGCCAAGATCGGCTCGGCCGCGTTCACCGGGCGCACGCTGTTCTATTGCGCGCTCGTAGGCCTCGCGATCACCGGGCTGATCATCTGGATCACCGAATATTACACCGGCACCAATTACCGCCCGGTGCGCTCGATCGCCAAAGCCTCGGTCACCGGCCACGGCACCAACGTGATCCAGGGCCTCGCCATCAGCCTCGAAGCAACCGCGCTGCCCACGCTGGTGATCTGCGCCGGGATCGTGATTTCGTACCAGCTCGCCGGGCTGATCGGGATCGCTTATGCTGCTACCGCGATGCTGGCGCTCGCCGGGATGGTGGTGGCACTCGATGCCTATGGTCCGGTCACCGACAACGCCGGCGGTATTGCCGAAATGGCGGGGCTCGATGACAGCGTGCGCGAAAAGACCGATGCGCTCGACGCGGTGGGCAACACCACCAAGGCGGTCACCAAAGGATATGCGATCGGTTCGGCCGGCCTTGCCGCGCTGGTGCTGTTCGGAACCTATACCACCGACTTGCGCGAGTTTTTCCCCGCGCTCAAAGTCGATTTCAGCCTCGAAAACCCCTATGTCATCGTCGGCCTGCTGCTGGGCGCGCTGCTGCCCTATCTGTTCGGCGCAATGGGCATGACCGCGGTCGGCCGCGCGGCGGGTGACGTGGTGGTCGATGTGCGCGACCAGTTCGCCAACAACCCGGGCATCATGGCCGGCACCAGCCGGCCCGATTATGCGCGCACGGTCGATCTGGTGACCAAAGCCGCGATCAAGGAAATGATTGTGCCGTCGCTGCTGCCGGTGCTGGCGCCGGTTGCGGTCTATTTCGTGATCACGCTGGTGGCGGGCCGTGCCAACGGCTTTGCCGCGCTGGGCGCCTTGCTGCTCGGGGTGATCGTCAGCGGGCTGTTCGTCGCGCTGTCGATGACATCGGGTGGCGGGGCGTGGGACAACGCCAAGAAATACATCGAAGACGGCCACCACGGCGGCAAAGGCTCCGACGCGCACAAAGCGGCGGTCACCGGCGACACCGTCGGCGATCCCTACAAGGACACCGCCGGCCCGGCCGTCAACCCGATGATCAAGATCACCAATATTGTCGCCTTGCTGCTGCTGGCAGCGCTGGCAGCGGCCAGCCACGCCGTTTGATGATCTGCACCTGGCGAATGACCCCGCCTGGCGCTGCCGGGCGGGGTTTTTCGTGGGCGATTGCTGCCGGATTGCAACCCGCCAGGCTTACGCAGTTACCAGAGGCGCTGTACCGCAAAGCCGTCGAACAGCGCCTCGTTCGAGACCAGCACCATGCCTTCGGCCTGCGACTGGGCAATCAGCAGCCGGTCGAACGGGTCTTTGTGCGCAATGTTCATCTCGCCGGCGAGCCGCGCGTGATGAACGGTGATCGCCAGTTCTTCAAATCCCTGCGCGGCAATGATCGCTTCAAAGTCGCGCGCGAGCAGCTCGGCTTGCGCAAGCTTGCCAAGGCGGAACTTGGTAGCAATCTCCATCGCCGAAGCGGCGCTGACGGCAACGCTGTTGGCTTCATCCGCGATGGCCTCGCGGGCTCGGGCACTCAGCGCGTCGTCGGCTATCAGCCACCAGATCAGCGCGTGGGTATCGAGCAGCAGCCTCAATCCGCATTCCAGGCGGCGAGTTCATCGTCGGGCAGCGGTTCGTCAAACCGGGCGTCGATGGCAATCTTGCCCTTGAGCGCGCCGAAGCAGCGGCGCCCGCGCGGTTCAACCGGCACAAGCCGGACCGCCGGAACACTGCCGCGTGCAATGACCACATCGCCGCCCGCAAGCACTTCGGCAATCAGCCGGGACAGATTGGTCTTGGCTTCGTGGACGGAGAACTGGGCCATTGGACACTCCTTAGCTAAGTATATAGCTAATCAGGTCAGCCCGCGCAAGTCCTCGTGTGTGGCGTTCGGCGCGGCCATACCGCATTGACGGGTGCGGCGGGTCGCGCCATCAGGCGCGGCATGACGATCGACCCCAGCCCTGCGGCGCTTGTTGCCAGCCTGTTGCGCCTGCTCGACATCGATACGGCGCAAGGCGACCGGTTTGTCGGGCACAATCGCGGCGATGGCGTGGGCCGCATGTTTGGCGGGCAAGTGATTGCGCAGGCGCTGGTGGCGGCCGAGCGCACGGTCGCGCCCGATCGTCCGGTGCATTCGCTGCACGCCTATTTTTTGCGCGGCGGCGACGAGCAGCAGACGCTGGACCTGGCGGTGCTGCGCGACCTCGACGGGGGCAGCTTTGCCAACCGCCGCGTGGTGGCGAGCCAGTCGGACAAGCCGATCCTGACCATGCTCGCCTCGTTCCATCGCCGCGAAGCCGGGCCGCACCATGCCGATGCAATGCCGCAAGTGCCGCCCCCCGAAGACTTGTCCAGCGAAGCCGATCTGCGCGCCGAACATGTGCACCGCCTGCCGCCCGAAAAACGCGCGCTGATGCTGCGCCCGCGTCCGATCGAGCTGCGCCCGGTCGAAGCGCGCCACTGGATGAACCCCGAGCCGCGCGCGGCGCGGTCGCACACCTGGTTTCGCACCGTGGCGCCGCTGCCCGACGATCCGCGCGTGCATCGCGCGGTGCTGGCCTATGCGAGCGACATGAGCCTGCTCGGCACGTGCACCCTGCCGCACGGCCTCAGCTGGATTCTGGGCACCGTCATGGGTGTCAGCCTCGATCACGCGCTGTGGTTCCACGACGATGTGCGCGCCGACGAATGGCTGCTCTATGCCTGCGACAGCCCCTGGGCGGGGCGCGCGCGCGGGTTTAACCGGGGGCGGATCTTTACCCGCGACGGGCGCCACGTCGCCAGCGTCGCGCAGGAAGGGCTTATTCGCCCGATCGCACCAAAGCCGGGCACGTAGCGCGTTCGAGCAGCGGGTGCGCGATCATCGCTTGCGCAACCATCGCCAGCGTGCGCCCGCCGTCGTTGGCGCGCGCCAGTTCGACCACGATCGCATCGAATGTGCGACAGGTGGCCACGCTGGTGCTGCCGCCGCCATAGCGGTTGGCCACCATCGTCGCATAGCGGTCATAGAGCCCGCCGTGCTGGTCTGCCGCGACGCCGCCACTGGCGAAAAAGCTCTGCAACCTGTTCACCGCCGCGTCGAACAGGCTTTGATGCGCGGCGGTCATTGCTTCGAAATGGGGCCGCATCGGCACGCCGACCAGGCTGCAACGCAGCGACACATCCATCATCAGTGTCGAAAATTCGTGCAGCCGGGCAGCGCCGACAACGGGCGGATCGATGCAGGCGGCGCGCGCGCAATCCACCCCGCCAAGCGCGAGCCCCGCCGCGAGCAGCGCGGCGATCCGCGCCCGTCGGCGAACGTCCGCGCTCACTGGCCGTAGCTACCCTGCGCCAGATGCGCGCACGGCACCACCGGCACCGCCATCAGCAGCGGAAACTCGCGCACCAGCGACGCTTGCATCGAATACGTCGTCTGCGCGAGCTGCTGATACTGGCGCGCCGCAGAAGCGATTGCCCCGGTAGTGGCCGGGTCGTGGCTCAGCTGGTACTGGTCATAGAGCGATTGCAACTGGTGCATATAGCCAATCGCCGCATCGTTGTTGCGCTTGGCCGCGCTGACTGCGGGCACATAGACATTGGCATGAAACGCATTGCGCGCCTCGATCGAACAGAACGCCGGCGGCAAGGTGACATTGGCCACCGGCGACAGTGCGGGTTGCGGCGGCAGGGCAAAGCCGGGATTTTGCGTGCGCGGTGGATCATAAGCGGGCGGTGCAGCCGGCGCCTGATTGCCGGTCTGGTCACCACTGGCCTGGCTATTGGCCAGCGCGGCAAGCAATTGCCCCATTGTCCCGCCCGGTGCGGCGGGTGCAGAGGTTTCTGCCGGAGCGGCAGCTGCTGCCGGTTGCGCATCGACTTGCGCATAGTCGAGCGCGGCGGGGGCCGGCGGCGGCATCGGCGATGGCGCTGCGGGCAGCGATGAAGCGGGCACCGGTGAAGCGGGCACCGGTGAAGCGGGCACCGGTGAAGCGGGCACCGGTGATGCGAGCGGGGGGAACATCGTGGCCGGTGGCGCGGGGTCGGCAACCGGAACGGTGAGTGGCGGCGTCGGGGCCGCAACCGCGGGCGCGGCATGCAGCCGCAAGGCGGTGGCCTTGGCACGCGCGATTTCGGCAAACGTGCCGGTGGGGAAGCGCGCCAGATAGGCTTCGTACAACGCGACGCTGTTGCTGCTGTCGATCGATTGCCAGAAGGCCAGTTCGAACGGCGTGCCAGCGCCGGTGGCGACGGCCGATTGTGCCACGGCCGGGGCGTTCGGCAGCGCGGCCGCAGTCGCCAGCGTCGCGCAAGCCAGCAGCCGGGCCGACGCCCGGCATGTTGCAGTGAGATTCCGGATCAACTCAGGCATTGGCCCCTCCACCCGCGTGTTGCCCAAGCATAACCAGGCGTGGTGTCGCGCAGTTGAAAGGATGGCGTTACCCGAATCTTAATTTCTGCACGCCTGGTCGGATGTGCGGTGCAGACTGGCGCGAACTTATGCGCACCTGTATCAAATCGGGACAAGCGGCGCACCCCGTAGCGGCGCGCGCTTCAAGCGACTCGCGTCAGCCAGCCGGGTGATAGAAATCGTAGACCACTTGCGCCACGCCCGCGCTGACCCCGGGCGCACGCTGCAAGTCTTCGAGGCTCGCCGCGCGCACTTTGCCGGCGGTGCCGAAATGGAGCAGCAGCGCGCGTTTGCGCGCCGGGCCGATCCCCGGCACTTCGTCGAGCGGGCTGGCGGTGATCGCGCGGCTGCGCTTGGCGCGGTGCGCGCCGATCGCAAACCGGTGCGCCTCGTCGCGCACTTGCTGCAGATAGAACAGCACCGGCGAGCCCGGCGGGAGCAGCTTTTCGCGCCCGTCGGGAAAATGAAAATGCTCGCGCCCGGCGTTGCGATCGGGGCCTTTGGACACCGCGACCAGCGCCAGATCCTCGATTCCCAGCTGCTCGAGCGTTTCGCGCACCGCGGTCATCTGGCCTTTGCCGCCATCGATCAGCACGAGATCGGGCCACAGGCCGCGATCACGGTCGGGATCTTCCTCCTGCGCGCGCGCAAACCGCCGCTGCATCACTTCGCGCATCATCGCAAAGTCATCGCCCGGTTCGGTTTCGGGGCGCTTGATGTTGAACTTGCGGTACTGCGCCTTGCGGAACCCTTCGGGCCCGGCGACCACCATCGCGCCCACCGCATTGGTGCCCATGATATGGCTGTTGTCGTAAATCTCGATGCGATCGGGCGGTTCGCCCAGTTCGAGAAATTCGGCGAGTTCGCGGAACACTTTGGCGCGCGATCCGGTTTCGGCCTGGCGGCGTTCGAGTGCTTCGTCGGCATTGCGCTGCGCCTGTTCCATCAGCCGGCGCCGATCGCCGCGCTGCGGCACCGAGATTTCGACTTTGCCGCCGGCCGCGCCATGCAGCGCCTCGGCCAGCAATTCGGCCTCGGGCAGATCGCGATCGACCAGAATCAGCCGCGGCGGCGGCACTTCCTCGTAAAACTGCGCGAGGAACAGCGTCAGCACTTCGGCTTCGTCGTGGTCTTCGGTGTGCGCCGGAAAAAACGCGCGATGGCCCCAGTTCTGCCCGCCGCGAATGAAAAATGCCTGGATCGCGACCTGGCCGCCGCGCACCGCCACCGCGAAGACATCGGCATTGCCCACGCCTTCGGCATTGATCGCCTGGCTGCCCTGGATGAACGTCGCCGCGCGCAGCCGGTCGCGCAGCACTGCGGCGCGTTCGTAATCGAGCGCTTCGGCGGCCTGCGCCATCTGCGCCTCGATTTCGCGCTGCACTGCGCTCGATCGCCCGCCGAGGAAATCGCGCGCCTGGCGCACCAGATCGGCATAAGCCGCTTCGTCGATGCGCCCCACGCACGGCGCGCTGCAGCGCTTGATCTGGTAGAGCAGGCAAGGTCGGTCGCGCCGCGCCATGAAGCCGTCGTTGCAACTGCGCAGCAGAAACAGCTTCTGCAACGCGTTGATCGTCGTGTTGACCGATCCGGCGCTGGCGAACGGCCCGTAATAATTGCCCGCCGCGCGCCGCGCGCCACGGTGCTTCATGATCCGCGGATAAGCATGATCGGAGCGCAACAGGATGAACGGAAACGACTTGTCGTCGCGCAGCAGCACATTGTAGGCGGGGCGATAGCGCTTGATCAGCTGCGCTTCGAGCAGCAGCGCATCGGCTTCGGATGCGGTGGTGACAATCGTCATCGTGCGCGTAAGGCTGACCATGCGGCGCAAGCGGTTGGGCAGCCGATCGACCTGGACATAGTTGGCCACGCGATTGCGCAGCGCGCGCGCCTTGCCGACATAAAGCGCTTCGCCGCGCGCATCGTTCATGCGGTAGACGCCGGGCACGGGCTTGAGCGTGGCCAAGACTTCGCGGATCACCGCCACGCCGCGATCGAGATCGGGCTGGTCGGCGCCGCGCACCGCATAAGTCGCCTGTTCCTCGTTGAAGCGGTCCGCGCCATGCGGCGAAGTCCGGCCCGCGCCAAGCGACGTAGTCAACGACCCTGCAGGCGCGCGCGTGCCCGATGCGCTGTCGGCAGGATCGTCGGAGCCGGAAGAGCGGGAGCGGGCCATCTGGCGCCCAGATAGGCATTTGCAAGGGGCTTGACCAGACGCGCGTTATGCCCGCGTTTTCGTGCAAGCGGCGGATTATGACACTATTTTAACCAAGCCTTGGTATAGTCTGCGAATGGGCACGCATGTCTTTCATTTTTCCGACGAAGCCATGCCGATCGGGCGGCGCAAGACAGCGCGCGTGCGGCTGGCGCTGCCCGGCAAGGCGGTGCTGATCACCGGCCACGAACCCTGCCGCTTTGAAGATCTGTCGCAGACCGGCGCTTGCGCCACCGTAGCCGGCATGGCTCCACCGATCGGCGATGATGTGGTGCTGATCGCGCAAGGCGTCGAGGTGTTCGGCAAAGTCGTGTGGCGGCAGGGTTCGCGCTTTGGCGTTTCGTTCGACCGGCCGCTGGCCAAAGCCCAGGTCGTCCGCCTGCGCACGATCCACGACCATTTCCAGATGCTGGAAAAGCAGCAAAGCATGCGCCGCGCGCGCGATTTCGTACAGGGCCGGCGGGTCTAGAGCCTAATGTCATTCCCGCGAAGGCGGGAATCCAGTGCCGAGCGGGCCGCAATACCCTAAAGCTGGTTCTCGACGCGAGGTTGCTGCCGGATTCCCGCCTTCGCGGGAATGACGAAGGATTGGGGGGCGAGTTTCATTCCCACGGAATTTGTCTGCCCACACCCAGCCTAGAACTGCTTGCGCAGTTCCAGCCTGAACAACCGGCCGACCGGATCGACATAGCCCGGCTGATAGCGCAACGGCGTTGCGCCGGTGCTGTCGGTCACTTTCTGGATGCCGTCGAACAGATTGTTGATCGCAAACGACAACCGCGTGTCTTTGAGGAATTTGTATTTCTTCACCACGCTCGGCATGCGCCCCAGATCGGCGAACAGCCGCACATTG
>CAITOD010000248.1 GCA_903893935.1 uncultured Sphingomonadales bacterium | reverse complement strand
GGAACAGCGCGATCACGCGGCCCGGATGCGCGCGCAAAGTGGCCAGTGTGGCGGCGACTTTTTCGGGGTTGTGGCCGAAATCGTCGATCACGGTCACGCCATTCGCCGAAGTGCCGATGATATCGAAGCGGCGGGCGAGACCGGCAAAGGTTGCCAGCGCAGCCACCGCTTCGCCCGGCGCAACGCCGGCCAGACTGGCGGCGGCAAGCGCTGCGAGCGCGTTCATCAGATTGTGGCGGCCGGGCACTTGCAAGGCAAGCGGGTGTTGCGCGCCATCGCGGCGATCGATGATCGTGGCTGAAATGCCCGTGAGGGTTTCGCGGATCGAGGCCGGGTCGGCGGCAATCAGCGCGCTTTCGCCTAGCCCGAACGGCAGGGCCTGCGCCGCGCGATGCGCCAGCGCCATGCTTTCGGGATCGTCGGCATTGATCGCAACCGTGCCCGCGCGTTCGAGAAAATCGCCGAACAGGGCGCGCAATTCGTCGAGACTCTTGTGATCGAGGCTGACATTGCCGAGCACGCCGATGCGCGGCCGGTAGAGCACGATCGAGCCGTCGCTTTCATCGACTTCGGCGACGAACGCCGCGCCTGCGCCCACGCGCGCCGAAGCAAACGGCGCTTGCGGACCGACGAAATTCTTCATCACCGCGCCGTTCATGATGGTCGGATCGCGGCCCGTCGCGGTCATGATCCAGCCGATCATTCCGGTCACCGTCGATTTGCCGCTGGTGCCGGCGACCGCGATCGGCATGGGTGCGCGGTTGAACAGTGCCGCCAGCACGTCGGCGCGCGACAGGCGCGCGCAGCCGAGCGCGCGTGCAGCGGCGACTTCGGGAACGCTGTCTTCGATTGCGGCCGAGGCCACCAGCACCTGGTTGGCCGAAACGATCCCGCTGCCGTCTTGCGGATGGAGCGCTACGCCCATGCTTTCCAGCCAGGCGAATTTTTCGGGCGTGCGGCCCTGGTCGCGGCTGCGGTCGGACCCGGCGACTTCTGCGCCCAGCCCGCGCAGGATCAGCGCCAGCGGCAACATGCCCGATCCGCCGACGCCGCAGAAAAACCACGGGTGCGCGGCGGGATGGGCGGCATAGGCGTCGGTCTGGCTGGTCATTGCCCGTGTCCTACAGAATATGCCCGAGCAGTCCAGACTTGCCCAGTCCGCACTTGCAGGCCCGCGCCAATCGCTTATGCGTCGTGCATGCGTGTCCGCCTGTGCGCTCCTTCCGCGCCGTTTTCCCGCGACGATGCTGCGCGTGTCGCCGCATTGGCTAGAGACTATGCCGGGGTAACGCTCGATTTCCATCCGCAATGCTTTGCGGTTGCCGGGCATTTTGCCGGTGACGATCAAACGCGGCTCGCGGCATTTCTCGAATGCGCCAACGATCCCGCGTGCGATGCGGTGTGGTTTGCGCGCGGCGGCTATGGCGCGGTGCGGATTGCCGAAGCGGCCACGGCCGGGCTGGGTCCGGCGGCTGCGACCAAGCTGTTCCTTGGCTATTCCGATGCCGGGACCATGCTCGGCGCGCTCTATCGGGCGGGCATGGGCCGCCCGGTGCACGCGCCGATGCCCGCCGATATCCGGCGCGTGGGGGGCGAAGCGGCGGTGCGGCGCACGCTTGGCTGGCTGGCGGGCGATCGGGCGGGCGAAGAGCCGGGGCTCGATGCGCGCCCTGCGGTG
>CAITOD010000247.1 GCA_903893935.1 uncultured Sphingomonadales bacterium | reverse complement strand
GTGATGGCGATTGCCAATCTGGCGATGGCGACGGGCAATATCGGCCGGCGCGGCGTGGGCGTGAACCCCTTGCGCGGGCAGAACAATGTGCAGGGCGCGTGCGACATGGGCTCGTTCCCGCACGAATTGTCGGGCTATCGCCATGTTTCGGACCCTGCCGCGCGCGCCATGTTCGAGGCCGAATGGGGCGTGAAAATCGATCCCGAGCCGGGCTTGCGCATTCCCAACATGCTCGATGCGGCAAGCGACGGGCTGTTCAAGGGCATCTATATCCAGGGCGAAGACATCGTCCAGTCGGACCCCGACACGCAGCATATCGTCGCCGGGCTGAGCGCGATGGACTGCGTTGTCGTTCACGACATCTTCCTCAACGAAACCGCCAATTACGCGCATGTGTTCCTGCCGGGTTCGACTTTCCTCGAAAAGAACGGCACGTTCACCAACGCCGAACGCCGCATCCAGCCGGTGCGCAAAGTGATGGAGCCGCTCAACGGCTACGAGGACTGGCAAGTGACGCAGGAATTCGCGCGCGCGCTCGGGCTCGCCTGGAATTACACGCATGCGTCTGAAATCATGGACGAAATCGCGCGGCTCACGCCGACGTTTGCAGGCGTCAGCTTTGCCCGGCTCGATGCCGAAGGTTCGCTGCAATGGCCGGTCAACGCGGCGTTTCCCGATGGCGCGCCGATCATGCATGTCGATCAGTTTGTGCGCGGCAAAGGCAAATTCGTCGTCACCGAATATGTGCCGACCGACGAACGCACCGGGCCGCGCTTTCCGCTGCTGCTCACCACCGGGCGCATCCTGTCGCAATACAATGTCGGCGCGCAGACGCGGCGCACCGCCAATTCGGTGTGGCACGAAGAAGACTTGCTCGAAATCCATCCGGCCGACGCTGAAAACCGCGGCATTCGCAGCGGCGACTGGGTTCGCCTGGCGAGCCGCGCAGGCGAAACCACTTTGCGCGCCACGGTGACCGACCGGGTTGCGCCGGGCGTGGTCTATACGACGTTCCACCATCCCACCACGCAAGCCAATGTGGTGACCACCGACAATTCGGACTGGGCGACCAATTGCCCCGAATACAAAGTGACCGCGGTGCAAGTCACGCCGTCGAACGGTCCGAGCCAGTGGCAGCAGGACTATGACGCGCAAGCCTTGCAGTCGCGGCGCATTGCGGCCGAGGCGGCAGAATGAGCGAGCTTGGCCACCACGTCGATACCACCGCCAAGCTGGTGCGCATGATCAACCAGATCGCGCGCAATCTCGCGCACGAAAAAGACCCGGTGGGCAGCGTGGCCGACCATGTCCATGCGTTCTGGACGGTGCGCATGCAGCAGCAGTTGCTCGCGCACGGGCCGGAAGGTCTGGACGCGCTGGCGCTGGCCGCAATCACGCGGTTGGCGCCGGGGCTGGCGCGTGGCAGATAGTGGCGCCGTCGCGACCCCGGTCACCGAACATTTTGCCGACCGGTCGCCGCCGCGTGCGCTGACCCGGGCACTCATCGCCGAAGCCCCGGTTGCGATCGAGGTCAACGGCGTGGGCTATGCCGTGATGATGGCGACGCCCGCCGATCTGACCGATTATGCGCTGGGTTTTTGTCTTTCCGAGCAATTGATTGCGACGCCGCACGAATTTTGCTCGGCCGATGCAGTCGAGGTGCCCGGTGGCGGCTGGATGCTGCGCGTGCTGCTCGCGGCACCCACCGCCGGCCCGCTGATCGAGCGCGCGCGGTTGCGTTTGTCCGAAGGCAGTTGCGGGCTGTGCGGGATCGAAAGTCTGGAACAGGTGCTGCGCCCGCTTGCCCCCGTTTCGGCGCGGCTGGACGTCGCCAAAGCCGCCGTGTTTCGCGCGGTGGCCGCGCTGGGCGATCACCAACCGCTGGGCCGTGCGACACGCGCCGCCCACGCCGCTGCGCTCTGCGATCCCGATGGCACGATCCGCGTGGTGCGCGAGGATGTCGGGCGGCACAATGCGTTCGACAAGCTGATCGGTGCGCTGGCGCGCGCGGG
>CAITOD010000246.1 GCA_903893935.1 uncultured Sphingomonadales bacterium | reverse complement strand
GGTCGCCTCCCTCGGCTGGTATCGCCGTTTTGCGTCATGCAGATCGGCATTTGCCAGGCCCCGACCAGGGCCCGGCACCGGCATATCTGGTGTGGACAGGTGGCCGAGTGGTTAATGGCAGCAGACTGTAAATCTGCCCGCGAGAGCGTACGGTGGTTCGAATCCACCCCTGTCCACCATCAGATCGATATGGCGAATAGAATACCGGGCATTGGGCCGGCCCGCGCGAACCCGGTGGTTGCCAGGCATTCATAACCGGCACGAAACATTCCTGTGACTCTTCGTCATTGTTGGAATGCGGGGTGCCTGCGACAAACCCTACGCAAGAAATGTACACAAAAACGTGCATCCGGCGAGTGGGGGCATCGATGACATCAAGAATTCTGGCTTTGGCAGCAGGTACTTTGCTGGCTGCGCAGGGAACGCTATGTCGGGCCGAGGAGGCGACGGCGGCACCAGCCAGCGCCGACCAGCCAGCGACTGCCAATGTGCCGGCCAGCGGCACGGTCGGAATTCAGGAAATCACGGTGACGGCGACCCGCCGCGCGCAGTCGTCGGAACGCGTTCCGATCAGCATGGAAGTGCTCGGTCAGGCGCAACTGGCCGAAGGCAGCATCAAGTCGATCAGCGACATTGCGTCTGTGACGCCCGGGCTGACCTTTCAATTGCAGGGTTATGCCTCCACGCTCACGCTCATTTCGTTTCGCGGGCTGGAATCGCTGTTCGGCGCCTCGACCGTGGGTGTCTACGTAGACGATACGCCGATCCAGGGCCGTCTGTCGTCGGACGGCAACGTGGGCAACCCTTATCCGGCAGTGTTCGATCTCAATCGCGTCGAAGTCGAACGCGGTCCGCAGGGCACCCTGTTCGGTTCGGGGTCCGAAAGCGGCACGGTGCGTTTCATTTCCAACGAGCCCAGCCTGACCACGTACAGCGGGCTCGCGCGCGCCGAAATCGGGGCGACGCAGAGCGGCGATGTGAGCAACGAGTTCGGCTTGGCGGTCGGTGGTCCGATCATCAACGACAAAATCGGCTTTCGCATCAGCGCATGGGAGCGCACCAACGGGGGCTATCTCGATATCGCAACGCCGTGGAACGGCAAGATCGTTGCGCGCAACACCAATGGGGATCGCACGGCTTCGTTTCGCGCGGCGCTCGCGTTCGAGATCGGCGAGAATACCAAGTTTACGCCTTCGGTGTTCTATCAGGACTCGGTGGTTGGCAACAGTTCGCGGTTCGATCCGGTTTTTTCGAACCCCTCGAAAGACGAGTTCGTCAGCGTAACGCTGCTGCCCGAACACACACACGACCATTTCGTTTTGCCTTCGGCCAAACTGGAGTCGCATTTGGGCTTTGCCGATCTGACGGCAGTGGCGTCGTATTTCTATCGTCGGGCAGACCTGACTTCGGATCTCAGCGGGTTTGTCGGCGCGCTTGGTCTTGCCAATTACGGCAACCCGCTGGGCACGACCTACGCGGCATCGCAGGCAGACGTTTCGCCTTTGGGCACCGGCACGCTGGTGCACGCTTATACGCAGGAAGTGCGGCTTGCCTCGCACAATCCGGCCGCGTTTCTGACCTGGGTGGTGGGCGTCTATCACGATCACCGCACGCAGCAGGATTACCAGAACCAGACTTCGCATGATGTCGATCCGACCGGCCATGAAATTTTCTACACCTTGCAGACCGTGGTTGACGACCAGACAGCACTCTTCGGCCAGGTAGATGTGCACCTGACGCGTCAGTTGACGCTGGTTGGCGGCGATCGCATCGCCTGGACCAAAGTGTCGCAAACCAACATCAACGGAACCGGTGTGCTCGATGCGACGCCGGCCTATGCCACCACGCAAATCAGCGAAACGCCCAACACCCCGCACGCTTCCATCAATTTCCAGGTCGATCCGCGCAATCTCGTCTATGCCACTTACAGCAAGGGTTTTCGCGTGGGCGGGGGCAATGATCCCCTGCCGCCGGTGTGCGGATACAGCGCGGTACCGCAGCAATACAGCTCGGACAATGTCACAAACTATGAAGTCGGCGCCAAGGATCTTCTGCTCGGCGGACGGCTGAAGGTCGATTCGAGCGTGTTCCATATCCAGTGGAACAATATCCAGCAGCTTGCGCAGCCCGCTTGCGGCATCAGCTACACGTTCAATTCGGGCAAAGCGGTCAGCAACGGGTTCGACCTTGCGGTCGAGGCGCTGGTGACCAGCCAGTTCAAGCTCGACCTGTCGCTGGCTTACGCCAATGCGCATCTGACCACCAATGTGTTCGATTCCAACGGTGTCATTCTGGCCCAGGCCGGCGACAGGATCGGCTATCTGCCATATGTCAACGCCCCGTGGAATGTGAACGTCACCGGCAATTACACAATTCCCCTGGCTTCGGACAAATCGCTGAAACTGCGGCTCGAATACCGCTACAACAGCCGCAATCCCGGTCCTTTCATCAACCAGATCACTGCATCGCCCAATTACGCCCCGCAAGAACACCAGGACCCCGCAACCGGACTGGTCAACGCCAGTGTGGCCCTGACCAAGGGAAAAGCCGATCTGAGCCTGAAAGTGAACAATCTGTTCAATGTCCATCCGCTGCTTGACGTCTATGCGCAATCGGTGGTCGAAGCGCCAACGTACAGCACATTCCGCCCCCGCACGGTCAGTCTGGCGCTCAACTATCCGTTCTGACGGATATTGGAGGCAGGGGCTCACATCACCCGCGCGCGTGGCGGCGCAGACCAGGAAAACCGGATGACCGATTCCACGTCGTCGAACACGAATGCCGGCGCGCCGGGACTGATCCGCTCGCTGCGCTTGCGCGACGTGATCATATACGGAGTCATTTTGGTTTCCCCGATCTCGCCGGCGCCGATTTTCGGCTCGCTGAGCCACAAGGCGCAAGGCCATGCCGCGATCGCGATCCTGTTTGCGATGTTCGCGATGCTGCCCACCGCGATCAGCTATGGCCGCATGGCGCGGGCCTATCCCAGCGCCGGATCAGCGTTTACTTTCGTCGGCAACGAGATCGGCGCGACGCTTGGCTACCTGACGGGTTGGGGGATGATGATGGATTACATCCTCAACGCGATGATTTCGATGATCTGGGTCAGCCAGCAGGCGCATGTCTATGTGCCGGATGTGCCCTATGACGTGTGGGTGGTGTTTTTCGCCATGCTGTCGACCGCGGTCACGGCGCAAGGCGTGCACATGACGGCGCGTGCCAACATTGCGATGGGCACCGTGCTGGGCGTGATCGTTACCGTCTATCTGGTCGCTGCGTGCCATTACATCGCGGTCCACCCGCATGCGACGCCGGGCTTTTTCGTGCGGCCGTTCTACGAAGCGACGACGTGGGACTGGCACGCCATACTGGCGAGCACGGCACTCGCCATGCTCATTTTCATCGGGTTTGACGGAATATCGACGCTGTCGGAGGAAGTGCACGATCCCAAACGCAATATCATGCGCGCCACAATTGCCACGTGCGTGATCGTGGCCGTGCTGTCGGTGGTCGAAGCCTATACGGCGGAGCTGGTGTGGCCAGTTTCGCAAACCTATCCCAATGTTGATACCGCGTTCACTTTTGCGGCCGGGCGGGTCTGGGCACCGCTGTTTCTGGTGGTTGGTTTGGCCATCATGTTGTCGCTGCTCGCGGTTGCGGTTGCGGCGCAGCTGGCGGTCGCGCGACTGCTGTTCGGCATGGGGCGCAGCGGATCGCTGCCGCGCACGTTCTTCGGTGCGATCCACCCAACCGCGCATGTGCCGCGCAATAATGTCTTTCTGGTCGGGTTCGTCGCGCTGACGGGGGCGATTGCGCTGCCGATGGTCTCGGGCAATGCAACCGGATATGAACTCGGTGCAAATCTGGTCAATTTCGGCGCGCTGGTCTCTTTCATGGGGGTCAATGCATCGGTGATTTTTCACTATTACTGGCGCGCGGACCAGCGCCGGCGGCGCGAAGTGTTCCTGCCGCTGACCGGGTTTGGCATTTGCCTTTTGCTTCTTGTCAATCTTGGCGAGCGTGCGCTGGTTTTCGGCGTGGTATGGATGAGTGTCGGCGTTGCGTTTGCCGCCTGGCGGACCGGCGGGTTTCGCACCAGGATCGCCATCTTCGACGATGCCGCGCACCTGCTTGCCGAGACCGATTAGATCAGCGTCTTGCGCTCAGCATTCGGCAACACGCCGAGCAACCGCGATGAACTCGGACACCAGTTTGCTCGGAACTCCGGGGTAGCCGATCGATATGCAACACGGAGGCATGTCGGTGATCGGTCTGAACACGACGCCTGGCCGGGCATAAAACCGCGCGGTGCTGTCGGCGGTGATACTGATGCCGCGCCCCGCAGCGATCGCCTGTAGCTCGGATTCGACAGTCGCCGCCTCGAACAGCACATGCGCGGGCCGTTCGGAGCGGAAACTGCTTGCCAGCCAATAGTC
>CAITOD010000245.1 GCA_903893935.1 uncultured Sphingomonadales bacterium | reverse complement strand
GGGTGCGCGTGCTGATCGGCGGCGACTATGGCTTTCCGTTCAATCCGATCGGGCGCAACGCGCGCGACATCCGGCATTTCGTCCGCGAATTCGGGTTTACGCCGGTCGAAGCGCTGGCGGCGGCGACCGGTCTGGGTGGCCAGTTGACCGGTCACAAGCTCGGCGAAATCCGCGAAGGCTGGCTGGCCGATCTGCTGCTGGTCGATGGCGATCCGACCGCCGATGTGGCGATCCTCGAAGACAAGGCCCGGTTGCACGCGATCATGCTCGGTGGCCGGTTCCACAAGCTGGCGCTGCCCGAAACCGCGCCGGCTGCGCACTGAGGAAACCCGGTTACCATGGCATCCTCGCCCGAATTCGATGTCGCCATTATCGGTTGCGGCCCGGTGGGAGCGCTGGCGGCTTGCCTCTTGGGCAAAGCCGGGCTCTCGGTGATCGTGCTGGAAAAAGAGCCCTCGCACTATCCCCTGCCGCGCGCGGTGCATCTCGATCACGAGATGATGCGCCTGTTCCAGAGCGCCGGGGTGATCGACCGCGTCTTGCCCGACATGGTCGATACCGACGGACACTTGCACATCGGCGCAGCGGGTCAAACGATCCGTTACATGGGCACAGTCGGTCTGGCGCGGCCGTTCGGCTGGTCGAACGACTGGTTCTTTTACCAGCCCGAACTCGAAGCGCATTTGCGCGCCGCCATGACCGCCTACCCTCAAGTCGTGCTCAAACTTGGTGCGACGTTCACCGCGATCGACCAGGGCACCGATGCTGTGCAGGTGACATATGCGCGCGACGATCAGGACCACGCAGTCACCGCGCGCTGGGTGATTGCGTGCGACGGATCGCGCAGCCCGGTGCGCAAGGCGCTGGGAATTACGCTTGATGATCTCGATTTCGAAGAACCCTGGCTGGTGGTCGATGCCGAAGTCGAAGGCCCGGTCAGTTTTCCCCCGATCAGCGGCGTGCCGGCGGGCGCAGACCTGCAACGGCTGTCGGTGATGGTGTGCGATCCCCGCCGCCCGGCGACGGTCGTGCCCGGGCGCGGCAATCACCGCCGCTGGGAATTCATGCTGCTGCCGGGCGAAGACGATGCCGCAATGATGGCGCCCGACAAAGTGCGTGAACTGGTCGGCGCATGGATGCGCGATGTGCCGCATACGATCGTGCGCGCGGCGACGTATCGCTTTCACGGGCTGGTCGCGCACGAGTGGCAGGCCGGGCGCGTGTTTCTGGCCGGCGACGCCGCGCATCAGACCCCGCCGTTTTTCGGTCAGGGTATGTGCCATGGCTTGCGCGATGTGGCCAATCTCGCCTGGAAAATGGCGGCGATTGCGCACGAGGGCGCCGATCCGGCGATCCTCGACACCTATCAGGATGAACGCGATCCGCATGTCCGCGCGGTGATCGGCGCGGCAGTCGCGACCGGGCACTACATTTGCGAGCTCGATCCGGCCAAGGCGGCCGAGCGCGACGCGGCGATGATCGCACGCGCCGCAGCGCAAGCGGGCGCACACCAGACCGCGACCGACCTGATCCCTGCGATCGGCAAAGGCGTGGTAATGGCGGGCAGCGCGGGCGCGGGCGAACGGTTTATCCAGCCAGTGCTGGGCGATGGCCGCAAGCTCGACGATATGACCGGGCAAGGCTGGCGGCTGTTTGCGCAAGGCGCGGCCCCGGTTGCCGAGGGGATCATCGCTGACGATGTATCCACCGTCGATGATCATGGTGCGCTGACGCAATGGCTGGCGGCGCGCGGCGCCGAGGCGGTGCTCGTGCGCCCGGATCACTATGTGTTTGGCACCGGCACGCCCCGCGCGCTGATCGAGGCGCGTGCCGCAGCGCTTGGCCTGATCGTGGAGACCGCAGCATGATCACTTTGGCGCAAGCGCAGGCGATTGTCACAGCCACTCTCGCGCATGCGCGCTCGGCAGCGCTCAAGCCGCTGGGCGTGGCGGTGCTCGATGCCGGCGGGCATCTGGTGGCGTTTGCGCGCGAAGACGGCGCAGCATTCGGCCGGTTTGCCGTCGCGCATGCCAAAGCACACGGCGCGCTGGCGCTGGGCGAAGATAGCGCCGCACTTGCCGAACGCGCCAAAGGCAATCCACTGTTCTTTGGCAGCCTGTCGGCTGCTTTGGGCGGCGAACTGGCGCTGTCGCCCGGCGGTGTGCTGGTGCGCGACGCTTCGGGCGCGGTGATCGGCGCCGTCGGTGCTTCGGGCGATGCCGGGCCGGCCGATGCCGCTGCGGTCGCCGCCGGGATCGCCGCCGCCGGCTTGCATTCGGGAGCGATCGCATGATGAATTTGCGCAGCATCGAACTGGCGCTGCCCGGCGCTGCCGAAGCGCATCGCTGGATGATCGATATCTGGGGCGCGGCCGATGGCGGGCAACGCGGTAATACCTGGTATCTGCGCGGCAGCGGGACTTATCCCTATCTGGTCAGCCT
>CAITOD010000244.1 GCA_903893935.1 uncultured Sphingomonadales bacterium | reverse complement strand
TTGGCGCGACGGCATCCATGTGGTGCGGATCGACGATGTCCTGCTGGTCAAACGGCTCGAACAAGGCCCGGCCGGCATGATCCGCGTGATCAGCGACAATCCTGCTTATGCGAGCACCGAGCGCGCGCGCGATGATGTGACGATCGTCGGCCGCGTGGTGTGGAAGGGCGGCCGGATCTAGCGGGATTCGCCTGTCTCCCCATACGCAAACCCCCGTTCGTGCTTCGACTGGCTCAGCACGAACGAGGGGCAATTGGGCTGATCAGGCCCACTTGCGCTTCGCCGCCTGCCGCATCATCTTGAGGTGCAATGACCGAGACCGCGACCCCACCCGAACCGCCGCTGCAAGTGGCGATTATCCCTGTCACCCCGCTGCAGCAGAATTGCACGCTGGTGTGGTGTACCACGACCATGCGCGGCGCGTTTGTCGATGCCGGGGGTGATTTGCCGCGGCTGCGCCAGGCGATTGCCAAGACCGGCGTGACGATCGAAAAGCTGCTGGTGACGCACGGCCATATCGACCATTGCGGCGGCACCGGCGTGTTTGCGCGCGAACTGGGCGTGCCGATCGAAGGGCCCGAAGAGGCGGATCGCTACTGGATCGCCAAGTTGAACGAAGACGGGCGCAAATACGGCATCGAGGGCGAAGTGTTCGAGCCCACGCGCTGGCTGCACCACGGCGATACGGTCACGATCGGCGAATGTACGCTCGATGTGGTGCATTGCCCCGGGCACACGCCGGGGCACGTGGTGTTTTTCCACGCGCCGTCGCGCTTTGCGATTGTCGGCGATGTGCTGTTCCAGGGGTCGATCGGGCGCACGGATTTTCCGCTCGGCAACCACCAGCAGCTGATCGATTCGATCACGCAGCGGCTGTGGCCGCTGGGCAATGATGTGACATTCGTGCCCGGCCACGGCCCGGTCAGCACTTTTGGCCGCGAACGCCAGACCAATTCCTACGTCAGCGATTATATGCTGTCGTGACGGTATCCGGCAAAGCCCCTCCCGGTGGGGAAGGGCTTTGCGGAGGGCTTACATATCGATGGCGATGGTGGCAGCCCATACGCCAAGGCCAAGCAGCGTCAGCATCGTGACCAGCGTGCCGATCATCCGGCCGACTTTGAAAGTGCCGCCATCCATGCCCACGCCGTGCGCAACGCGGGCCAGCGCAAACACGAGCGCAATGCCCGCAAGCCAGGGGTTGATCGGGCGCGACAGTTCGATCACCGTTATCAGCACCAGCACGATCGGCGCGTTTTCGATGAAATTGGCTTGCGCGCGCATGCGGCGGATCAGCGCTTCGTCACCGCCGTCGCCGACCGAGATCTTTTTGGCGTGGCGCACCTGACCGATACGCATCGATAGCCAGATATTGGTGAACGCAGCGGCTGCGGCCGATGCCAGGCTGATGGGCAGATACATCCTCTGTTGTGCTCCTTTTGGGTCTCTGTTGGCTGGGACCGTGTTTCTGCTAGAGCAGCGCGGCTTGCAAATCATCCGAAAATGCGTATAGGCGCCCCTTCGTCCGCGAGCGGTGAGTTCGTCCGGCCCCCTTGGCCCAGCCAGTTTCATGGTTGTGCGCTTGGCAGGGGTTGTCTGGTCGTCCGTTCTTGCCTATCGCGCCCATGATCAGAATATCAGACCAGCAGGAACAGGTGCCGCAATGGCCGTCCCAAAACGCAAGACTTCGCCTTCCCGTCGTGGCATGCGCCGCAGCCACGATGCGCTCAAGCCCGAGGCATTCCATGAATGCTCCAACTGCGGCGAACTGAAGCGCCCGCACATGCTGTGCAACGCTTGCGGCCATTACAACGGTCGCGAAGTGATCGCCGTCGGCAGCTGAGCCGGTTTTTCGCGCTCCGGATCGCGTGATGATTCGGCGCGTGGCTGACCGTTCCGCGACTGCACCGAAGATCAGCGCGCGTCGTTTCGCTTGCCCGCAACCCGCCCGGATCGTGTCGACCGGGGTTGAGCGCAAGGCAGGCGCGCAAAGGGAGACCTCCGCATCATGAGCCTGCCGCGTATCGCAATCGACGCGATGGGCGGTGATGATGGCGTGCAGGTGATGGTCGCAGGTGCCGCGCTGGCGCGGACGCGCAATCCGCGGCTCAATTATCTGCTGGTCGGCGATGCCGCGCAAGTAAACGCGGCCATGGCGCGCCACCCCGGGCTCACGGCGTGCAGCGAAGTGCGCCATGCCCCCGATGTGATCACCGGCGACGAACGCGTATCGCACGCGCTGCGCCGTGTGCGCACGACTTCGATGGGCCTCGCGATCGATGCCGTCAAACAGGACGAGGCGGGCGCCGCGGTAAGTGCCGGCAACACCGGTGCGCTGATGGCAATGGCCAAATTGTCGCTGGGTACTTTGCCGGGGATCGACCGCCCGGCGCTGGCAGCCCTGGTGCCGACGCTCGGCGCGCACGATCTGGTGATGCTCGATCTGGGCGCCAACACCGCGTGCGATGCGCGCAACCTGGTCCAGTTCGCGATCATGGGTGCTGCTTATGCCCGGATCGTCAACGGCCTCGCCAGCCCGCGCGTGCGGCTGCTCAATATCGGCAGCGAGGAAACCAAAGGCACCGGCGATCTGCGCGATGCGGCGGCCCTGCTCAAACAGGTCGATGGCGCGCTGGCGTTCACGTTCGACGGATTTACCGAAGCCGACAAGCTCAGCCGCGGCGATGTCGATGTCGTGGTGACCGACGGATTTTCGGGCAATATTGCGCTAAAGGCAATGGAAGGCGCGGCGCGCTTCGTTGCCGACTTGCTGCGCCGCAGTTTTTCGAGCTCGCTGCGGTCGCGCTTCGGCTTTCTGATTTCGCGCCCGGCGACCAAGCTGCTGCGCGACCATCTCGATCCCAACAACCACAACGGCGCGCTGTTTGTCGGGCTGAACGGCGTGGTGGTCAAGAGCCACGGCGGCGCGACCCCGCTGGGCGTTGCCCATGCCATTGAAATTACCGCCCGATTGCTGGAGGAAAACCTGACCACACGGATCGCCGCCGACCTTGCCAACGTGGGCACCGACACGATGCACAATCCTGTCCGGTCGAGCCAGCGCAGCCCCGAAGACACGCACCCGGAGCACGATGCATGACCATGACAACGCGGCGGGCAGTGCTGCGCGGCAGCGGATCGGCTTTGCCCGAACGCTGCGTGACCAATGCCGAAATGGCGACAATGGTCGATACCACCGACGAATGGATCGTCGAACGCACCGGCATCCGCATGCGCCATCTGGCGGGCGAGGGGGAAACCACCGCTTCGCTTGCCACGCTGGCGGCACAGCGCGCGCTCGATGCGGCGGGATGGGATGCGTCGAGCGTCGATTGCATCATTCTGGCGACCGCCACGCCCGACCAGACGTTTCCGGCCACTGCCACGATCGTGCAGCACAATCTTGGCTGCCATGGCGGCATGGCGTTCGATGTGGCGGCGGTCTGTTCGGGCTTTCTCTATGCCTTGACCACCGCCGACGCGCTGCTGCGCGCGGGCAATGCGCGCCGCGCGCTGGTGATCGGTGCCGAAACGTTCAGCCGCATTCTCGACTGGGAAGATCGCACGACGTGCGTGCTGTTCGGCGATGGCGCGGGCGCGGTGCTGCTCGAAGCGGTCGAGGTCGATCCGGCCGATCCGGCTGCACCCGGGATCATCGGCAGCCGGCTGCACGCCGATGGCGCCTACAACGCGCTGCTCTATGTCGATGGCGGGCCATCGACCACGCAGACGGTGGGCAAATTGCGCATGAAGGGCCGCGAAGTGTTCCGCCATGCGGTGGTCAACCTCGCCGCCGTGCTCGAAGAAGTGCTGGCCGACGCCGGGCTCACCGCAGCGGCAATCGACTGGGTGGTGCCGCATCAGGCCAATCTGCGCATTCTCGACGCCACCGCGCGCAAGTTGTCGTTGCCACCTGAAAAAGTGATCGTCACGGTCGACCACCACGCCAACACCAGCGCGGCATCGGTGCCGCTGGCCTATGACGAAGCGGTGCGCGACGGGCGAATCAAGCCGGGCGATCTGGTCATGTTCGAAGCGATGGGCGGCGGATTTACCTGGGGTGCCGCGCTCGTACGCATATGATACGCAAAAAAAGCCGTCGTGGCCGATCCAAAATGCGGCGCCAGTCTGCGTAACCCGTTGCCTTGGGACGAAAACCGCGTATCCTGAACAGTGGGATTGGGATATCTGGGCAAGTTTGGGGGAAGAACGGATGCGTTCTGTCGGGACATTGACACGGGCGGACCTCGCTGAAAGCATCAACCGCCGCGTCGGGCTGTCGCGCGCTGAATCGCTGGATATGGTGGAATCGATTCTCAACCACGTGTGCGACGCGCTGGCTGAAGGCGAAAACGTCAAGATTTCCGGTTTCGGCACATTTTTGCTGCGCGACAAGGCCGAACGCATCGGCCGCAATCCCAAGACCGGCGTCGAAGTGCCGATCACCCCGCGCCGCGTGCTGACGTTTCGCGCCAGCCAGATGCTGAAGGACCGCATCTGCGCCAGCGACTGAACCCTTGCGGATGAGCGGGATCGCGCCTGCAGCGCCGAAATCGCGGCGCCTGCCCGGCCTGGCCGGCAAGAAAGTACCCGGAAAAACCGTGCCGAGCGGCGCCGCCGATGCGATCGGCCCCGACGATCTGTTTCGCGACGGCAAGGACGCCGGCGCGCTGCGCACGATCGGCGAAGTGGCGCGCGCGCTCGGCTTGCGCCAGCATGTCCTGCGCTATTGGGAAGAGCAGTTTCCGATGCTGCGCCCGCTGACGCGCGCGGGCGGGCGGCGCTATTACCGGCCCGAAGATATTGCGCTGCTGATCACGATCGATCGCCTGCTCCACCGCGAAGGCTATACCATTCGCGGCGCGCGCCAGGCGCTGATTCGCCCGGCCGGCCGCAAATCGCCCGCACCGCCCGCGCGCGACACACGCGCGCCGCTGCTCGATGCGATCAACGGCGGCCCGGTGCCGATCGAGCTTCCCGCCGATGTAGCCCCCGAACAGGCACTGGTGGCCGCCCTTGGGGTCTTGCGCCAGCATCTCGAATCGATCCGCCACCGGCTGGCGCGCGAACTGGGTAAAGCCTGATTCAATCGGGCAATTCGGGGCCGAGCGCGGGATCGAGATCGCGCGGGCGCGTCAGCACGGTCAGCCGCGCGCAGCCTTCGCCGATATCCGCCCAGCGCTCGATTGCGCATTCCATGACGGCAAATGTCGCGGTCGGGAATTTCTGTTCGACCAGCGCGCGCAGCGGACTGGTGCCATCATCGGCCACCAGGTCGAAAATCAGGTCTTCGAGCCCCGGGTTGTGCCCGACCATCAGCACACTGGCCGGATCGCCTTCAATCTCGCGCAACAAGTCGATCAGCGTCGCCGAACTGGCGAGATAAATCCGCCGGTCCCATTCGACCGCGAACGAGCGGCCCCAGGCGCGGCTGGCGATCTCGATCGTTTCGGCCACGCGCACTGCGGGCGACGCGACAATGCGATCGAACCGCCAGCAACCCTGCCGCACGTATTGTCCCATCGCGGCCGCCCCGCGCTGCCCGCGCGCGTTGAGCGGCCGGTCGAAATCGCGCGCGCGCGCGTCGCTCCAGTCGGACTTGGCGTGGCGGAACAGGGCGAGTGTCTTCACGCGGGGTTTCCAGGGCTGGGGGCGGGGGCGTGCGCGGGGTCAGAAACACCGCCCGCCACGCTTTGTAAAGCCGCATCGAGCGTGACCCGTCGCACCGGCGTTCCCGCCGGAAAGGCCGCGATCAGCCGCGAAGGAAACGCCGAGGACAGCACGACAAAGCTGCCGCGATCGGCCCCGGTGCGAATCAGGCGCCCAAACGCCTGCGCCAGCCGCGCGCGGATGATCGCATCGTCGTGCGCCTGCCCGCCGCCCGCCAGCCGCCGCGCGCGGTGCAGGATCGAGGGTTTCGGCCAGGGCACTTGTTCCATCACCACCAGCCGCAGCGATTCGCCCGGCACGTCGACCCCGTCGCGCAAGGCATCGGTGCCGATCAGAGAGGCGCGCGGATCGTCGCGAAAGATATCGACCAGAGTGCCGGTGTCGATCGGATCGACATGCTGGGCATAGAGCGGCAGCCCTGCGCGCGCGAGCCGGTCGACAATCCGCCCGTGCACCGCGCGCATCCGCCGGATTGCGGTGAACAGCCCCAGCGCTCCGCCGCCCGCCGCTTCGATCAGGCGGGCATAAGCCGCGGCCAGCGCGCCGATATCGCCTTTGGGCACATCGGTGACAATCAGCACCTGGGCTTGCGCGGCATAATCGAACGGGCTGTCGACCGCGAACAGGCGCGGCGCCACGCCAAGATGCCGCACCCCGCTGCGTGCGATTGCCGAGTCCCAGTCGGGCTCGGCACCTTGCCGGTCGCACAGCGTAGCGCTGGTGATCAGCACGCCGTGCGCGGGCGCCAGCACGGTGGCCGCAAACGGCTTCATCGGATCGAGATAGCGCCGGTGCAGCCCGACATCCCATTCGCGACCTTCGGAGCGTTCGACTGCCAGCCAGTCGACGAAATCGGGATCGGCG
>CAITOD010000243.1 GCA_903893935.1 uncultured Sphingomonadales bacterium | reverse complement strand
CGAATTGCGCTACAAGTTCTGACGATCAGGATCGGTCCGGCGCGGCGCACCGGGCCGGACCGATCCCGCCTGTACTGCGTGAGCTGGCAATCTGCCCGACAGGGAGCACGCACGACATGACCTTTACCCTGATCAATGCCCTGCCCAGTCCCTTCGGGCGCAAGGTGGCCATCGTCATGCTGGAAAAGGGCATCACTTTCGACGTGCGCTATGACGTGCCATGGGGCGACAAAACCTGTACACCGGATTACAGTCCGTTGGAACAGTTGCCGATCCTGATCGGTGCCGATGGTGAAACCGTCTATGATTCCGCATATATTTGCGATTGGCTTGAAGTGCGGTTTCCCGAGCCGGCGCTGTTGCCGCAAGATCCGGCTGCACGGCTGGCAACGATGAAGCGGCGCATGCTTGGCGAACGCCTGATGGAAGTGGCCCAGGCGCTGATATTCGAACTGCACCGGCCCGAACCGAGTGCCCCATGGGTTGACCGGCAAACCCGCAAAGTGCGCGGCGCGCTGGCAGAGCTCGACCGGCTTTATGACCGGGCGCCAAATCGTGCCGGGGCTGTGCCTGACCTGGGTGACATCGCGGTTGCAACCACATTGCTCGGGATCGAGTTTGCGCTGACGTCCGGGCTAAGTCCCGATGTGGCCGTGCTGCACTGGCGCGGATCGCATCCGGCATTGGCAAAGGCGGTTTCGGCGCTGGAAACGCGGCCCTCGTTCGAACGCACGCAGCCGCGCATGATGGATGTCGATTTGCAGGCCACGGTGGCCTGATGCGCGGTAAACACCTATAATTGAATAACAAAAGCCCGGCAGGGACGAAAGATCAGGAGAAACGGAATGTCTGGAAAGCTTCGCTTTGGCGCATTTTGCGGCCCGCACCATCCGCTGAACGAAAACCCGACTCTGACGCTGCAACGCGATCTCGAACTGGCCGAACACCTCGATTATCTCGGTTTTGACGAGCTGTGGTATGGCGAACACCATTCGGCCGGCTGGGAACTGATCGCCAGCCCCGAAATCATGATTGCTGCGGCGGCCGAACGCACAAAGCGCATCAAGCTGGGATCGGCGGTGACTTCGGTGCCGTATCATCACCCGCTGATGATCGCGGAACGGTATAGCCAGCTCGATCATATGACCCGCGGCCGCGTGATGTTGGGCATGGGGCCCGGATCGCTGGCATCCGATGCCAAGATGATGGGCATTCCCGTGTCCAAACAGCGCGACATGATGGACGAAGGCATCGACGTGCTGGTTCGCCTGCTGCGCGGCGAAACCGTGTCGGCCAAGACCGACTGGTTCACGCTCGACAATGCCCGCATCCACATGACTCCTTATTCGCGGCCCGGCATCGAGATGATCGCGGCCAGCACGATTTCGCCCACCGGATCGCGTGCCGCAGGGCGCAACGGCATCGGCATGCTGTCGTTCGGGGCAACTTCGGGCGGCGCGTTCGATGCGCTATCGGCCAATTGGAACATTGCCGAAGACGTGGCCAAGGCCAGCGGCAAGACGGTCGATCGCAAGAACTGGCGCCTGGTCGCCCCGATGCATATCGCGCCCACCCGCGAACAGGCGCGTGAAGAGGTCAAGTTCGGCGTCGAAGGCTGGGCCGATTATCTGCGCAATGTGGCCGCGTTGCCGATCGTTCCGGGCGGCGGCGATGTCATCGATGCGCTGATGAGCTCGCACATGGCGGTGATTGGCACCCCGGATGATGCCGTTGCGCAGATCAAGCGCCTGCAGGCCCAATCCGGCGGGTTCGGCACACTGGTGCTTTTCGCCCACAACTGGGCGGATTGGGCGCAGACCAAGCGGTCCTACGAAATGTTTGCCCGCTTTGTGATGCCCCAGGTTGACGACATGATCGACAACCGTGCCGTGTCCGAGGCGGAATGCCGTGCCAACCGGCCCGAACTGGCCGGCCAGATTGGCGCTGCCATTCAGGACCGGATCCAGCGCCACATCAACGAGCATGGCAAAAAGGATATCGCGCCGGAACTGGTCGCCGCGCTGCCGCAAGGCGGCTGACGCCCCCATCATGAAGGCACGGGCAGCAAACACCGGCGGCAGCAACGCTGCCGGTGGCCACCCTGACTGTGCCCCGTCACCCCTGAACTCCTGCCGAGTGAAACGTTGTTATGTCAGGCGCCGCTCCTTCGTATTCAGACAGGGCAAAGGCAGATTTGCCTTTGGCAGACCTGTCCTGGCTCGCCACGGCCATCGACGGTGCCAATGTGCCGACGCTGGCCTGCATTCTGGTCCAGCTGACCGGTGACCGCCGCTGGATCGAGGGGGACTTTGTGCCGGCGCGGACGCGCGGGCTTGACGATAATGATGACGGTGGCCTGCCCGAAACGGTACAGCAGGAAATCCGCGCGGCCGCGCTTGACGCGCTGACCGCCTGGTTTGGCGGCCGGCCGCTGGCTGTGCCCGATCCGTCCGACGATCTGCTGCTTGAAATGATGAGCGTTACGCTCGGCGACCGGATTCCGGCTGAATATGTGCCGATCATCCGCCATGAACTGCAGCTTTCGCAAGACGCTGATCCGGCTGCGGTGCCACCGCCGGGGTTTACTGCGCTGATCATTGGGGCGGGCATTTCGGGCTTGTGCGCGGCGGTGCAACTTGCCGCCGCCAATGTGCCCTATACAATTGTTGAACGGCGCGAAAATCTGGGCGGGGTATGGTTCGACAATCGCTATCCGGGCGCTGCCTGCGATGTGCCCAGCCATCTCTATTCCTTCTCGTTTGCGCCATGGCCGTGGTCGCGCTTTTTTGCCGGCAGCCGGGAAATCCACCAGTATCTCGATTATGTGGCGGATCATTTCGACATCCGCCGCCATATCCGCTTTGGCGTGGACGTAAGCGAGGCGCGCTTTGACGAAGCCGCCGGCACCTGGCAGGCCGATGTGATTACCGCAGATGGCGGGCGGGAAACGCTGCACGCCAATATCGTGATCAGTGGTGTCGGCGCCTTCAACAAGCCGCGGATTCCCGATGTTCCGGGCCTCGCGCTGTTTCAGGGGCCCAGCGTGCACACCGCACGCTATCCCGACGCGGGGATCGATCTGAAAGGGCGCGATGTCGTGCTGGTTGGCAACGGCGCCAGCGCGATGCAGGTCGCGCCGGCGATTGCCGACGAGGTCGGTTCGCTGACCATCGTGCAGCGCACGCCGCAATGGGTCGCCCCTTTTCCCAAATTCAAGCAGTCGATTCCCGACCCCTTGCAGACGCTGCTTCAAACGGTGCCGATGTATCGCCTGTGGTATCGGCTGCGGTTGAGCTGGGCGTTCAATGACAAGCTGTACGATGCCCTGCAGCAGGATCCGACGTGGCAGGGTGAAGGGCGGTCGATCAATGCGATCAATGATGCCCACCGTCGCCAGCTGACCGGCTATATCCGTTCGGAACTGGGCACGCGGCAGGATCTGCTGACTGCGGTG
>CAITOD010000242.1 GCA_903893935.1 uncultured Sphingomonadales bacterium | reverse complement strand
GACCTGGTCGGCCGGCATGACCGCGCGCAGCAGAAATTCCTCGTCGGGCATGTGCGCGCCAAAGGTCCGCCGCAAATCGCCCAACGCCGGAAAATCGGCTTCGGCGGCCAGTTCCTTCGCGCGCGGGCGGCTGAGGATGGCCGCTTCGACGTCTGCGTTGACCGGCCGCGTCGGCTTGCCGAACTTGCCCATCACATAGCGGATCACCTGGTCGCTGACTTGCGCATAGCGCCGGTCGCCGATCACGTTGAACAGCGCCTGGCTCATCACCATTTGCGGGAACGGCGTGACCATGATCGGATAGCCGAGTTCGGCGCGCACTTGCTCGGTTTCGGCAATGACCGCGGGCAGGCGGTCGCCCATGCCGAGTTCTTCGAGCTGGCGCTTGGTGGTGGTCATCACCCCGCCGGCGATCTGGTGGCGCAGAAAGCTGGCATCGAACGCCTGCGGCAGCCCGGGCGGCAGGCCTTCGGCGCGCGCGACGCGGTGCCAGTACCCGGCGAGCTGGCGCAATGTTTCACGGTCGATCGCGACATCGTGCCCCGCTTCGATCAGATTGGCCACCATGCGTTCGGCTTCGGGCAGCGACGAGCCGTCGCCGCCGGGACCAATGCCCACGTGGATCGCCGAAATGCCGAGCCTGGCCGCCTCGAGCGAGGACAATTCGCCCATGCCCAGCGTGTTGTGTGCGTGGATTTCAAGCGGGCGATTGCCGATCACCGCTTTCACGGCGGGAGCCAAAGTGCGCACCCGGTCGACCGACATCAGTCCGCTCGGGTCCTTGAGATAGAACAGGTCGATGTCGGGGCTCGCCATCAGCGCCTTGGCAAAGCGCGCATAGAACGCATCGTCGTGGACGTCGGACAGCGTGAAAGTCAGCGCGGCCATGACTTCGGCCTCGCCCTCCTGCTTGATGATGCGCGCGGCTTCGATCACGGCGGGTACTTCGTGCATCGGATCGAGCACGACAAAGCGCCGGATGCCGCAATCCTGCAGGCAGCGATAGACCAGCCGCATGAAATCGGGGTCTGCCTGCTGCCAGGCAATGAAGCGCAAGCCGGTGGTGATCAGCTGCAACGGCGTGGTCGGCATCGCCGCGCGCATCCGCCGGATGCGCTCCCACGGATTGTTGCGGAAATAGCGGACCGCCACCGCCATATGGCTCGACGAGGTAAAATCGACCGCGCGGAACCCGGCGCGCTCGGTCAGCGCGGCGGCCTGGAGCATATGCGCGGTGTTGAGCCCGGTGGCGCCCCACAGCGACTGGTTGCCATCGCGCATGGTGACATCGACAAGGTGCAGCGTCATGCGACAGGCCCCCTGAAATCCAGCCCTTCAAAAAAGCGCGTATCGACCCCACCCGCGACAAACCGCGCATCGGCAGCGATCGCACGATGGAGATCGCGCGTGGTATCCACGCCTTCAATGGTCAGCCGATCGAGCGCGTTTGCCAGCAGCGTCACCGCTTCGGCGCGCGTTGCAGCGGTGACGATCAGTTTGCCGATCAGCGAATCGTAATACGGCGGCACTTCGCCGCCGCTGGCGATATGGCTGTCGATGCGCACGCCGGGCCCGGCGGGCCAGGCCGCACGCATGACCTGGCCGGGGGAGGGGCGGAAATCGGCGCGCCAGTCTTCGGCGTTGATCCGCACTTCGATTGCGTGGCCGCGCGGGTCCACATCGGTCTGTCGCAGCGACAGCCGCGCGCCGCTCGCGATCAGCAATTGCTGTTCAATCAGATCGACCCCGGTGATCGCTTCGGTCACCGGGTGTTCGACCTGGATGCGCGCGTTCATTTCGAGAAAGTAGAACTCGAACGTCTCGGCATCGACCAGGAATTCAACCGTGCCCGCGCCTTTGTAGCGCAAATGCTGCGCAAGACGGACCGCAGCATGTTCGATCGTCGCGCGCGCGTCGGCGGGGATCAGCGGCGCCGGGGCTTCCTCGACCAGTTTCTGGAAGCGCCGCTGGATCGAACAATCGCGCGTGCCGAGATGGATCGCGGTGTGACCATCGCCCAGCACTTGCACTTCGACATGGCGCCCGCGCGCAATATAGCGTTCGACATAGACGCGCGGGTCGCCGAATGCGGCTTGCGCTTCGGCCATTGCCATGTCGATTTGCGCATCGAGCTGGTCGGGCGCATCGACGCGCTTCATGCCGCGCCCGCCGCCGCCCGAGACCGCTTTCAGCAGCAGCGGATAGCCGGTGCGCTCGGCTTGCGCGCGCGCGGCGGCTTTGTCGGCCGTCTCGCCGCCCGGCACCACCGGCAGCCCGGCGGCGATCCCGACCGTACGCGCCATCAGCTTGTCGCCCATCGCGTGGAGGCTGTCGAGCGCAGGCCCCACGAACACCATCCCGGCTTCGGCAATTGCGGCGGCAAAAGCAGCGTTTTCGGACAGGAACCCGTAACCGGGATGGATCGCATCGGCACGCGCGGCCTTTGCTGCGCTCACCACCGCGGCAATGTTCAGATAGGAGTGCGACGAAGGCGCGGGGCCGATGATCACCACTTCATCGGCGCTCAGTGCGGGCAGGCTGCGCGCATCGGCTTCCGACGCGCCGAGCACGGTGACCATGCCCATCGCTTTCGCCGTGCGGATCACGCGCAGCGCGATCTCGCCGCGATTGGCAATGAACAGCCGGCGGATCATGCCCCGGGCCCGGAAAGCCGCATCAGCACTGCGTTTTTGGCAACCATCGTGGCGTTGTCGACAACGATCGCGTCGATCGTACCGGCAATCCCGGCATAGACCGGGTTCATCAGCTTCATCGTCTCGATGATCCCGACCACCGTCTCGGGCGTGACTTGCGCACCCGCCTCGACAAACGGCGGCGCACCGGGCGCGGGCGCGCGGTAGAACGTGCCCGGCAATGGCGCGCGGATCACCGGCCCGGTTTCGGCCTCGGCGGCGGCCTCAGGCGCAATGACACCCGGCGCGCTGTCATCGGCGAAAGTCCATTCCTGGGTATAGCCGTGACCATCGCGCGCGACGCGCAGCCGGAACCGCGCGGTCGTCACGTCGAGCCGTTCGTACGCGGTGCCATCGAGGATGGCGGCAATTTCGGCGACATCTTCGGGCGTCAGCGGCAGATCGGGCGCGCTCATCGGGCCATCATTTCGCGCGCGGCGGCGATGATCGCGGCCGAAAAAGCTTCATCGTTGAAATGGGCATCGACCACCGTCACCGGCACATGGTCGGGCATCACGCTTTTCAGGTACTCGGCAAACGGGCCGGGCAGGCTGGTGTCCTGGATATGCCCGGCGGGGCTGTCGTGGTTGGAAAAGCCGCCCAGCGGGGTGAACACGCGCACCGGGCCCCTTGCTTCGCCGACGATGGCGGCGAGATGGTCGGCCAGCGCTTGCAATTCGGGCAGCCGCGTGCGCACTGCGGTCAACTGCGGATTGTGCTCGTGATAGCGGGTGTCGGGAAACTGCGCGCGCGCCGCATCGATCGGCCCGGCGATGATGAAATCGGCATTGCCCGGTGCCCAGATCGTCGGCACGCCTTTGCGCATGCCGGCTTTGCCCCGGTCGGGACCCGCATCGGCCAGCCCGCCATTGAGATGGTCGATGAGCTCGGTGACCGACAAGTCGAGCACCAGCGCCACCTCGCGGTCGGCGGCAATGCTGTCGAGCGTCGGCCCGCCGGCGCCCGACGAATGGAACACCATGACTTCGGCGCCATCGGCCTCGAGCGCTTCGCGGATGCGCCGCGTGCCGGTTTCGGTGGTGCCGAGCGTGGTCATCAGCACCAGTGGCTTGTCGTGCCCGCGCGCGGGATCATAGCCTTTGGCCATGCCCGCCACTGCGAGTGCGGCGTTGCGGAACACGTCGCGGCTGATCGAATTGATCCCGGCGATGTCGGTCACCGCGTTCAGCATCGCGATATCCTTCACCCCGACGTAAGGCGCGGTAAAGCCCGAGGCCATTGTCGAGACGATCAGCTTGGGCATGCCATAAGGCATCGATTGCATCAGCGCGCCGGCGAGCGCCGATCCCATCGAGCCGCCCACGGCCAGAATGCCCGACAAAGGGTGCGCGGCGTGCCAGGCGTGCGCGGCCTTGATCGACCCTTCGATCATCACCGCCTGGCACTTGCCCTCGTGCCCCAGCGCGCGCACCGCCTCGATCGTCTGCCCGGCAGCCTCGGCCACCATGTCGGGCGAAATTTCGGCGCCGCCGAGATTGCGCCGCACGCTCGGATCGAGATGCACGACATCGACTCCCGCCGATTCGAGCACGTCGCGCACAAACCGCGCTTCTTCGAGCTTGGTGTCCTGTGTGATCACCAGCAAGACGCTGGGTTTTCCGCTCATCGCTGCTCTCCGGACAATTCTTGATTGTATTTGTTGCATACAAAATGCAGACCATCCCGGCAGAGCGCAAGCAAAAAAGGCGAATCACACCCGCGCGCCTGCAACGGGAGAAGCCTGATGACCGCAATCAAGCAGGGCCGCACTTTGGGCTTTGGCCAGCGGACCGGCCAGATTATCCAGATGGCCTATGTCGTCGAGGATATCCACGCCAGCATGGCCTGGTGGATGGCCGATGCGCGGACCGGGCCGTGGTTCCTGCTCGACCATTTTCTGGGGCCCGATCAGACTTATCGCGGCGCGCCGTCGCAAGCCGATGTGGCGATCGCGATGGCCTTTGCCGGCCACATGCAGATCGAACTGATCCAGCCGCTCGACGATCACCCGTCGGTCTATCGCGAGATCATTGCCGAGCGCGGCTATGGCTTTCACCATGTCGGAATTGCCTGCGACGATGTCGATGCCGAATGCGCGGCGTACCAGGCGCGCGGCTATACACTCGCTTTTCGCGCGGCGGTGCCGACCGGCGGCGCGGTCGCCTATCTCGACAACGGCCGCAACCAGCCGGGCATGGTCGAACTGATCCCCGTGACCCAGGGCATGGATGCGACGTTCACCCGGTTCTGGCAGGCGTCGGTCGACTGGGACGGCAGCGACCCGATCCGCCCCTTTGCCTGAACGATGGTGCCCTGACCCACAAGGGAATTGGCGCGAACGAGTGCAATGCTGCAACGCTTTGCGGCGAAACGCAGCCGCCTGCAATTCCAAGTTGACTTCGTCAGCGTCGCATACAATTATGTGAGTGTTGCATACAATATGACATCGAGAATGCAGACTTCCCGCACAAAGCGGGCAGCTGCCT
>CAITOD010000241.1 GCA_903893935.1 uncultured Sphingomonadales bacterium | reverse complement strand
CGACGTACGCGTCCATTCGAACCGATCGCTGGTCAGTGCAAAAAGGTCCGTGACATGACCGTTGGGGATGATCAGTAGCATCGCCTCATCGGGACCAAGCAGCCCCTCGACTTCAGCTGAACCGATGGCGCGTGCGCGGGTCAGTTCGCCATATGCCGGATAGGACTGATCAATTTCCTGTTGCAGGCGGCTCAACTCGCTGCGTTTGGCAGCCTCGTCAGCCTGTAATGAAGTGCGGCGCCGTACGCCATCGTCCTGGGCGCCCGCGAATGAGGCCTTGATCTTTCGCTGGAGGAGCTCGATCTGGTCGTTGAGCAGAATCTCGCGCTGCTCGAAACTGCGCAATGCAGGGTCGGTTTGCGTCGCCTGCACTGCCTGAGCAGAAGCGGCGTCCGCAGCCGCCGACAGGATCATCCCTTGTGCGGCGCGAAAAGCCTCATCCTTGATGCTGGATACGGTGACTGTGCCGGTCTCAACTGGTCGCGCCGTTGCTGACCGAGGGACCGCAATGGCCAGCAGAATCTCCGCTAAAAGCCAAAAGCGAATTAGAATACGGCGCATAATAGAACCCAATCAGCAGCTGGCCACCGTCGCATTCAAATCTCCTGACACCGATTGGGCGAGATTACTGATCCAAATTGAAAGTGCAATTGAGAGGTGCTCGGTTGGGGGTGGCCAAGAGTTGACGCCGCTATGGTCATTCGTCGTGTCCTGACCTCTCATGCGATCCGAAGACTGGCTCCGCGAAAAAGGTCGGTTCATTCGGACCAATTGAGCGGCAGTTAAGCACGCAGCGGCGGCGGCTTTTGTCTGGGGGATGAATTACATGCCAACGGCAGATTGCGGCGCAAGCGGTCGTACATGATGGCCGATCTAAACGACCAGGTCTGGTCGACATTTGCCTTCAGATGACAGCGTAAGCAACGCAAGCTGCACCACCTTACTCATCCGAAACCAGCTAGCCCGCAACCAGCACAAAAACCAGCCGTCCGATCAAACACACAACTCCCCCTAAGCACTCTCCCGCACAATCAACTCCGGCCGCATAATCACCGGGGGCGCGGCGTGCCCCGCGATGCGTTGCATAAGGGCGTTGACCATGGCCTTGGCGCCCCGGGCGAGGTCCTGGCGGACGGTGGTCAGTTGGGGCACGGTGCTGGTGGCGATGGGCAGATCGTCGAAGCCGACGAGCGCGATTTTTTCGGGCACGCGCGCGCCGCGTTCGTGGAGTACGCGCAAGACCATCATCGCGATCACGTCAGACGCGGCGACAATGCCGTCGAGGTCGTCGCCGAGCGTGGCGAGCTGTTCGGCGACTTGTTCGCCCAGCGCTTCGCTCGACAGCGGGGTGGGCACTTCGCGCAGGCGCACATCGCTGCGCCCGGCGATCGCGTCGCGCACGCCGGCGAGGCGGTCGGCGATTTCGGGCCCGCGCGTTTCGCCGAGGAACGCGAGCCTGGTGCGGCCGGTGGCGAGCAGGCGCTGGGCGGCGAGCCGGCCGCCCAGGCGGTTGTCGCTGCCAACGGTGCATTGCACCTGGCCGGCCTCGTGCGATCCCCATACCACCAGCGGCAGATAGCGTTCGGCCACCGCGTCGATCACCGCGCGCTGGTCCGACTGGCCGATCACCAGCGCGCCATCGAGCATGCCCGAGGTGACAATGCGGTCGAGCCATTCGGTGTCACCGGGAATCACCCGCGACAGCATGATGTCGTGCCCGCTTTCGGTCAGCGCGTCGGCCAGATAGCCGAACAGCGTCATGAAAAACGGATCGGAAATGTGCTGGCGGCTTTCGTGGCCGAGCGGAAACACCACCCCGATCACCCCGGTGCGCTGCGTGCGCAGCCGGCTGGCCATCTGGTTGAGGCGAAAGCCGTGTTCGCGCGCGAGCGCCTGGATACGGTCGCGCGTCTGCGCATTGACCAGCGATTTGCCCGCCAGCGCGCGCGACACCGTGCCCGGCGACACGCCGGCCAGTTGCGCCAGCTCGATAATGTTGCGAATGCGCTGGCGCGGTGCCGCGCTGTCGCGCGCATCGTCCGGGGCGGTGTCGGCCACGGCCTGCACATCTGCGTCGCCACTCTCGTTCATGCTGCCCTGTCTGGCGGTTGCCCATGCGGAATGCAAGATCGCGCGCGAAAGGGTGCAGGCCATGCGCGTGCCGGAGTGATGCACGCGCGCCACAGGTCAAGCGGCGCGCAAGCGCAAAATGCAATCCTTTGCAATAAGGGTTGCAAACGTTTGTAGAGGCAATTATCAGATGCGCCAGTTGACCCCCGCCAATGGAGGCGGGGGCATTCCATGGGGGAGTTCCTGATGAAGCGCCCAGCTCTTCACGCCTGTGTTTCGGCCGCCGCGATCGCGGCTGTCTGTGTTGCCGTACCCGCCTTTGCAGCCGACCCGGCCCCCGCTGCCGCTACCGCAGCGCCCGCCGACACGCTGGCCGAAATCGTCGTGACCGCGTCGACCGGCACCAAGACCAAGCTCGACAGCTCGGTTTCGATCTCGTCGGTTTCGGCCGATGTGCTCAACGATTTCCACCCGATTTCCGAAGGCGACGCGCTGCGTCTGCTGCCCGGCCTGCAGCCCAACGTGTCGGGTTCGGGCGGCAACGGCAACTTTGCGGTGCGCGGTCTGCCGGTGGCGACCGGCGGGGCGACCTTTGTCGGCCTGCAGGAAGATGGCCTGCCGATGGTGCTCTATGGCGACATCCAGTTCGGCAACAACGACTACTGGACCAAGTCGAGCCCGACCGACGATCGCCTTGAAGCGATCCGCGGCGGCACGGTCGCCACGCTCGCCAGCCAGGCGCCGGGTGCGGTGGTCAACTATATCTCGGTCACCGGCAAAGGCGATGGCGGCTTCGCCGAAGTCGAAAAGGGCCTGAGCTACGACTGGACCAAGCTGTCGTTCCTCGAACGCGGTTCGCTCAACGACACGCTCTATTACAATGTCGGCGGCTATTACGATGTCGGCCACGGCTTCCGCCACGCCGGCTACAACGTGTCGAATTCGTATCTGATCAAGGGCAATATCACCAAGGAATTCGACGGCAACGCCGGCTATTTCCGCCTGCTGTTCAAGGTCGCCGACACGCACGAGCCCAACGATCCGGGCGGGCTGGTGTGCGGCAACATCAGCGGCAATTCGGTTTCCGGGCTGACCACGTGCCCCGGTTTCAACGTCAAGAACCAGTCGATCTATTCGCTCAACAACGCCAATGTGCAGTATGTCGATTACAACACCGGCGGGCTCGCCAGCCATCCGCTCGACGGGATCAGCACGAAGGAATCGGCGATCCAGGCGCAGTTGCACTACAAGTGGGACAATGGCCTGACGCTCGATGACAATGCCCGCGTGGCGCGCATGAGCGGTGGCTTTGCCTCGAACTTCTTCAACCCCGCGCCGGTTGCGGGCCTGATCGGATCGACCGTCAACGGTGCCACGGTGGCGCGCGCGGTCTATGCCAACGGGCCCAATGCGGGCAAGGATGTGAGCGAGGCGCTGTATAACAACAACGTCGAAATCTACACCGACATCCGCAATCTGGATTCGATCGCCAACAATCTGCAGCTCAACTGGCGCGGCGATCTGGGCGGCGGGATCAGGGCCAACCTCACCGCCGGCTGGTTCTTCATGAGCCAGAAGATCGCGATGGACTGGCACCCCGGCCAGTTCAACGCCGAAGCTTCGGGCAGCGATCCGGCGCCGATCGACCTGATCGATTCGGCCGGCAACCTGCTGAGCGCCAACGGCTATACCGGCTACAACAACAACTGGGGCGCGGGCGTGGCGCGCACTTATGACTATACGTTCACCGACAACGCGCCGTTTGCCGACCTGATCCTCGATGCCAACCGTTTCGAACTCGATACCTCGATCCGCGACGACATCAACCACGGTTCGGGATCGGGTGTGGCAAGCTCGGGCACGCTGCTGACGCTCACGCAAAATGCCACCAACCCGGTGACCGGCGCCAGCCAGGCGGTCAAGATTCCGTACTACCTGGCCGACGGCACGCCCGAAGTGATCAACTATACCAAGAGCCTGCTGTCGTGGTCGGTGGGTGCCAGCTACAAGGCGACCGATGCGCTCAACCTGTTTGTGCGCGCCTCGCGCGGCACCCGCTTCAACGCGGACCGGCTGACTTTTGGCGGCAATTTCAACGCCAATGGCACGCTCAACACGGCCGGCCAGACGGCGGTGGCCGACTATGTCTACCAGTACGAAGTGGGCCTGAAAAACCGCGGTTCGCTGGGTGGTGCGCACTATACGGTCGAACTGACCGGCTATTACAGCCACTTCAACATCACCACGTTCGAACTGAACCCGGTGGTGTGCGACGCGCTGGGCTATGCCAACGGCGCCTGCCCGGTTTCGGACAAGTACAAGACGCTGGGTGTCGAATTCTACGGCACGCTGCGCTACCACGGGTTCAGCCTGATCGCGAACATGACGGCCAACCACGCGCAGCAGAACCCCAGCTCGCTGGGCACGTTTGTGCGCGCGCACGGCATTCCCGACCTGTCGTATTCG
>CAITOD010000240.1 GCA_903893935.1 uncultured Sphingomonadales bacterium | reverse complement strand
GTGCTCGCCCCGCGGCGAAGCGTTCTGTGAAGAAGTTGATTGGGTAACCAACCGCCACGACACACAAACAACCACCTGCCGGGCTCCGGTGCTCTTACTGACAATAGTGTTTATTGCATCAAACGGCCCAGTGGAAGCGCAAAGTTGCGCAGATTTGTCGAAATCTGGTCCAAATTTGGATAAAAATCATTCTGAACCCGGCGCTTATCTCGGACTTGATCTGATTGCCATCAACGAAGAGTTTGTGGATGCTCTCGGGCTTAGGGTCAATGCGGGTGATTTCATCGACGCGGTTCGCAAGGGCGGCAACGGAGATTTGTCGGGAATCAGACCAGGCGACATAATCACCGCCGTTGACGATTGCCCTGTCACACATAACCGACATGTTTATACAATCTTCAGAACGATGCGACCCGGTCAGATTGCACGACTCAAAGCAGTTCGGGACGGGCATGAATTAACGATTTCAGCGACATTACAGGCCTTTGATCCGGCGAAACCCGTCCCCATGATGGTATATACCGGACCGACGGATTACGACGACCGGCCAGTGGTTGCTGACATGCCGAGTGCAGCTCTGCCCGCTAGTCCTGATTTATGGCATTCTATTGGTGCAGAAGGTCTGGCAATGACCAGGAATTTTGCGCGCGAAATGAAATTTGAGCCAGAGGATATCCACGGGGTCATTCTAAGCAAAGTAAATCCCGACAGTGATCTGGCTGCCTGGGGACTCATGCGGGGCGATATCATTTTATCGGCAAACTACGTCCCGGTATCCCGGCCGGAGGAGCTGCAAGGATTGATCAATTATCAAAAAAACCTTCATCGACGGTTCATTCTATTGCGTATTGGCCGCAGACAACAGGCGCCGGTATTTTTCGTGGTTAGACTGACACCGGGAGGATAACTCTTTGCAAGCTAACTGCCCTCTAGCCGATCGTCAGTCGTCGCGCGCCAGCACGCGCGCATAGGCGGCGCGATCGACATTGCCGCCCGACAGGATCACCGCGGTCCGGCCATCGGCGGGGACTTTGTTGGCGATCAGCGCGGCCAGCCCCGCCGCACCGCCCGGCTCGATCACCAGATGCAGCGCGGCAAAGGCAAGGCGTTGCGCGGCGCGCACTTCGGCTTCGGTTACCGACACGCCGGTAACTCCGGCGGCATGCAGCACCGCAAAATTGATCGGAAACGTCGCCGGTGTTTGCAGCGCGTCGCAAGCCGTGCCCGGCGCATCGGCCGGCACCGCTTCGATGGTGCCGCTGGCCAGGCTGCGCGTAAGGTCATCCCAATGTTCGGGCTCGACCGGGACCACCGTGGCGTCAGGGCAGGCGAGCACCAGCCCGGCGGCCAGACCGCCGCCGCCGCACGGCGTGACGATCCGGGTCGGGGCGCCGCCCGCCTGCAAATCCATCTGGCCGGTCAATTCGATCCCGGTGCTGCCTTGCCCTTCGATCACCCACGGATCGCCATAAGCATGCACCAGCACGGCGCCTGATTGCGCGATCAACCCGGCCGCGATGGCATCGCGCGATTCGCGCCGGCGGTCATAGAGCACCACGTCGGCCCCCAGCGCGCGGGTCGCCGCCAGTTTCACTTCGGGTGCATCGGCGGGCATGACAATGCGCGCGGCAATCCCCAGCCGCGCGGCGGCCCAGGCGACGCCTTGCGCATGGTTGCCGCTCGACACCGCAACAATCCCGCGCGCGCGTTCTTCGGGCGTCATGTCGGTCAGGCGGTGCCAGGCGCCGCGAATCTTGAACGCGCCGACCGGTTGCAGGCTTTCGGCTTTGGCCCAGACGCTTGCCCCCGAAGGCAGAGTCAGCGGCAGCAGCGGCGTGGGCGGCAACAAGCGGGCGATCTTGTCCGCCGCACGCAGCACGCCTTCGCGCGTTGGCGCGCGCATTGCGGTGGGCGAAGAATGGGGACTTGGGTTTATCATCGTGATATCCTAGATGCGCGCCTCGCTGCTGTCCGCATGACCCTTTGCGGACGCTCCATTCGTGTTACGGGAGATCACCCCACATGGCCAAGGTTCTTGTCATCGGCGCAGGCGGCGTCGGTTCGGTTGCGGTCCACAAAATGGCCATGAACCCGGCGATATTCAGCGACATCACGCTCGCCAGCCGCACCGTGGCCAAGTGCGAGGCGATTGCTGCCTCGGTCAAGGCGCGCACCGGGGTCGATGTCGCGACATTCGCGATCGATGCCGACGATGTTGCCGCGACAACCGCGCTGATCCAGGCGGTCAAGCCCGAACTGGTGGTCAATCTGGCGCTGCCCTATCAGGATCTGGCGATCATGGACGCGTGTCTTGCCGCCGGGGTCAACTATATGGACACCGCCAATTACGAACCGCGCGATGTCGCAAAGTTCGAATACAGCTGGCAATGGGCCTATCAGGAAAAGTTCGCCGCTGCCGGTCTCACCGCGCTTTTGGGATCGGGTTTCGATCCGGGCGTGACCAGCGTGTTTGCGATGTGGCTCAAAAAGCACAAGCTCGACACGATCCGCACGCTCGACATTCTCGATTGCAACGGCGGCGACCACGGCCAGCACTTTGCCACCAATTTCAACCCCGAAATCAACATCCGCGAAGTGACCGCGCCCGCGCGCCACTGGGAAAACGGCGCCTGGGTCGAAACGCCCGCGCTCAGCACGCGCCAGAGCTTTGACTTCGAAGCGGTCGGGCCCAAGAACAT
>CAITOD010000239.1 GCA_903893935.1 uncultured Sphingomonadales bacterium | reverse complement strand
CTATATTCACGATTTTTCGGTCGCGGCACCCGCAGACAGCAGCATCGAGGCGCTGCTGGCGCGCAAGACCGAGATCGAAAATGCGCTGTCTGCCGTGCTCAACGGCGCGGCGCAGGATGACGGCTTCAACCGGCTGATCACCACGGTGGGCCTGACCCCGCGCGAAGCCAACTGGCTGCGCGCATGGTACCGCTATTTGCGCCAGACCGGGCTGACTGTCGATCTGCGCGCGGCCGTGGCCACGCTGCGTCGCGCGCCCGATGTGACCCGGGCGCTGATCGCGCTGTTTGTCGCGCGGCATGATCCCGAATTCGGCGTTGAACGGGATAGTGCCGCAAGTGCCGCCGAAGCGGCAATCCGCACCGGCCTCGCGCAAGTCGCAGCAATCAGCGCCGACCGGCTGCTGCGCGCGTTTCACGCCGGCGTGGCCGCGATCGTGCGCACCAATGCCTTTGCCCCGGCGGGCGCGGAAGCATTGGCGTTCAAGATCGATTCGGCGGCCATCCCCGGCCTGCCGCGCCCGGTGCCGTGGCGCGAAGTGTTCGTCTATTCGGCGCGGGTCGAAGGCATCCATTTGCGCGCGGGCGCGATTGCGCGCGGCGGTTTGCGCTGGTCCGACCGGCGCGACGATTTCCGCACCGAAGTGCTCGGGCTGATGAAAGCGCAGCGCGTCAAGAACGCGGTGATCGTGCCGACCGGTGCCAAAGGCGGGTTCTTTCCCAAACGCCTGCCCGACCCGCAGCGCGACCGCGACGGCTGGCTGGCCGAAGGGCTGGCGAGCTACCAGGTGTTCATCCGCACGCTGCTGTCGGTGACCGACAATCTGGTCGATGGCGAAGTGGTGCACCCCGAAGCGGTGGTGCGGAGCGATGGCGATGATCCCTATTTCGTGGTGGCGGCCGACAAAGGCACCGCGACTTTTTCCGACGTGGCCAATGCGATTGCCGCCGAGCGCGGGTTCTGGCTCGACGATGCCTTCGCAAGCGGCGGGTCCAAAGGCTATGACCACAAGGCCATGGGGATCACCGCACGCGGCGCGTGGATTTCGGTGCAGCGCCATTTCCGCGAACTCGGCATCGATGTGCAGAGCGACCCGGTGCGCGTGGCCGGCGTGGGCGACATGTCGGGCGACGTGTTCGGCAACGGCATGCTGCTCAGCCGCGCGATCCGGCTGGTCGCGGCGTTCGACCATCGCCACATTTTCCTCGATCCCGATCCCGATCCGGCCACTTCGTTCGAAGAGCGTGCGCGGCTGTTCGCGCTGCCCCGGTCGAGTTGGGACGATTACGAGCGTGCGCTGATTTCGCCCGGTGGCGGGATTTTCCCGCGCAGCCTGAAAGCGATCCCGCTCACCAACGAAGTGCGCGCGCTGCTCGGGCTCGATGCGACCGAAATCGACCCCGAAACGCTGATTTCGGCGATCCTTGCCGCCAAAGTCGATCTGCTGTGGTTTGGCGGCATCGGCACGTATGTGCGTGCGTCGCACGAAAACAATGTGACCGTGGGCGATCCCGCCAACGATGCGGTGCGCGTAAGCGCGGGTGCGGTGCGCGCGCGGGTGATCGGCGAAGGCGCCAATCTGGGGATAACCCAGGCGGGCCGGATCGAGTTTTCGAGCCTCGGCGGGCGCATCAACACCGATTTCATCGACAATTCGGCCGGGGTCGATTGCTCGGACAACGAAGTCAATATCAAGATCGCGCTGGCCGCGGCGCGCCGTGCCGGGCGGATCGACGAAGACGGCCGAGTGCGCCTGCTGGTCGAAATGACCGAGGCGGTGTCGGAGCTCGTGCTCGCGGACAACCGCATGCAGGCGCTCGCGCTGTCGGTGGCCGAACGTGGCGGCGCGGCTGCCGTGCCCGCGCTGTCGCGGCTGGTCGATGTGCTCGAAGACGATGGCGAGCTCGATCGCGCCAACGAGGGCCTTGCCGATGCCGACGACTATGCGCGGCGTGCGGCCTCGGGCCACG
>CAITOD010000238.1 GCA_903893935.1 uncultured Sphingomonadales bacterium | reverse complement strand
CCTGCGCCAACGGGCGCGAGGCCATCCGCAAGATCAAGACCGAAAAGCCCGACCTGGTGTTCCTCGACATCCAGATGCCCGGGTTCGACGGGTTCAGCGTGGTGAAGGGGGTGATGGAAATCGACCCGCCGCTGTTCGTGTTTGTTACCGCTTATTCCGAACATGCGCTGAAGGCGTTCGAGGCCAATGCGGTCGATTACCTGCTCAAGCCGGTCGATGAAGACCGGCTGGCCGATGCGCTCGACCGCGCGCGCACCCGGCTTGCCGAAAAACGCGGGCTGGAAGAAGTCGAAAAGCTGAAAATCGTGCTCGCCGAAGTGGCGCCCGACGCGATGCCCGAAATGGTCGATGATGGCGAACCCGCTGCCGGCCGGTTTGAAAAGCTGATCAATATCAAGGATCGCGGGCAGATCTTTCGCGTCGATGTCGATTCGATCGAACGGATAGAGGCGGCGGGCGACTATATGTGCATCTATACCGGCGACAATTCGCTGATCCTGCGCGAAACGATGAAGGACTTGGAACGCCGGCTCGACCCGCGCGTATTCCAGCGCGTGCACCGGTCAAAAATCGTCAATCTCGACCAGGTCCGCCAGGTCCGCCCGCACACCAATGGCGAATGCTTTCTGGTGCTGCAATCGGGCGCCGAAGTGAAAGTCAGCCGGTCGTACCGCGACGTGGTGGCGCGGTTTGTACACTGAGGCGTTTCAGCCGGGGTCGATCGGGACAAATTGCGCGAACATCTGCGCCGCCTCGGCCAGATCGCGCAAGGGCACGTAGTCGCACACTTCGGCATAACGCGCCCACATCGCCAGCACGTCGGGATGCTGATGCGCCCGGGCAATCGCGCCGTCGCACCATTCGAACACCTCGACAATCGTGCCATCGGCGGCGCGCATCATGAGCGCCGGGCGCGCCGTGGCGAGACCCCAGCGGCGCAAATCGGGCACGTGGTCGCGCACCAGGTCGAGCAGCACTTCGGCGCACCCCGGCTTGGGGCGATAGGCGGCGATGACAATATCACCCACGCTGGTGCTCCCTGCTCAGCTCCGCGAATCCCCTCTTGTCCATTACCATTACCCTTATCCGTTCGTGCTGAGCCGAAGCAAGCGCGCCGGTTCCGCCCAACAAAGCGGTCTGGGCAGCCGACTCGCGCATGTTTGGCTGCGCTGGCCTTCGGCTCGACGAGGCTCAGCACGAACGGGGGGGATAGAGGGGGGACGAGGCTAAGGCAGAGATGTGGCGCATGGCGCCTCGACCCGCTATGCCGTTGGCCATGACCGCCCCCTTTGCCCTGCCCGGTTTCGATCTTGATGCGTTCATCGCGCATACGCTTGCCGAAGACCTCGGCGAAGGCCTGCCCGGCGGCGGGCGCGATGTGACCAGCGAGAGTGTGATCCCGGCTGACGCGCGCTTTGCCGGTGTGATGGACAGCCGCGATGCGGTGAGCGTGTGCGGGCTGCCGATCGCGGCAGCGTTCTTTCGCGCGCTCGATCCGGCGGCGGAAATCGAACTGCTGGTGGGCGAAGGCGCGCGCGTGGCGCCGGGCACCGCGCTGATGCGCCTTGCCGGATCGGCGCGCGCCCTGCTGACCGCCGAACGCAGCGCGCTCAACACCGTGCAGCACCTGACCGGGATCGCCACCATGACCCGCAGCTATGTCGATGCGATGGGCAATGCGCGCGCGCCTGCTCGATACGCGCAAGACCATTCCAGGCCTGCGCGTGCTCGAAAAATACGCCGTGCGCACCGGCGGCGGGCACAACCACCGCATGGGGCTGTGGGACGCGGCGATGATCAAGGACAACCATGTCGCGGTCGCCGGTGGTGTGGCCGAAGCGGTGCGCCGCGCGCTGGGCGCGGGCGTGCGCGAAGTGATCTGCGAAGTCGACCGGATCGACCAGATCGAACCGGCACTTCAGGCCGGAGCGACGCGGCTGTTGCTCGACAACATGGCGCCGGCCACGCTGCGCGAAGCGCTGGCAATCGTGGCGGGCCGCGTGCCGTGCGAGGCATCGGGCGGCGTGCGGCTCGATACGATCGGCGCGATTGCCGCCACCGGTGTCGATTTCATCTCGGTCGGCCGCCTGACGCAAAGCGCACCCGCCGCCGACATCGGGCTTGATTTCACGTCGCTTTGATTTTTGGGTGCACTCTGGTGCACGCAGACCTCCCGCCCCGCCTCCCGCTCCGAGGGCGACGAAAACGTCCGGGGGACGTTTTCGCCGAGGGGCCGACCACCATATCATGATGGTATCATTGGTGGTCGGGTGGGGAGGCGGGGCGGGAGGTCTGCATCGCGCAAAGCGCGATCCCGACTAACGCCTTTCGCGAAAGAACGCGCGCAACTGCTCTGCCGCTTCGGCTTCGCCCAGGCCGGCGTAGACTTCGGGGCGATGGAGCGTGGTCGGCTGTTCGAACAGTCGCGCGCCGTGTTCGACCGCGCCGCCTTTGGGATCGGACGCGGCGTAATAGACGCGCGCGATCCGGGCGTGGACAATCGCGCCTGCGCACATCGCGCATGGTTCGAGCGTGACCCACAAGTCGCAGCCGTCGAGGCGATCTTGCGCCAACACCGCAGCGGCTGCGCGAATCGCCAGGATCTCGGCGTGCGCGGTCGGGTCGTGGCTGTCGCGCGGGCCGTTGTGCGCGGCGGCGATCACCACCCCGTCGCGCACCACCACCGCACCGACCGGAACCGCGCCGTTTGCGGCAGCTGCGGCCGCTTCGGCCAGCGCGCGGCGCATCGGTTCGGGCAAGGGCCAGCGGGAAAGCGTCATGCCAATGCGCTAGAGCATTTTCAAGGCAGGTGGAATCACCTGCTGACTCGGAAAATGCGGCAAAACAGGAATCTAGAGCGTTGCTCCGATGCAATCGG
>CAITOD010000237.1 GCA_903893935.1 uncultured Sphingomonadales bacterium | reverse complement strand
TCGCTTTCGACAATCGCGCTGAACGCCTCGGCAGCGAGCGCTTCGATTTCGGGGAAATAGTGGTTGACCAGCCCCGGGGCCACACCCAGCCGCTGCGCAAGGTGGCGCAGGGTCAGCGCGCCGATGCCTTCGTCGATCAGCACCTGACACGCCGCATCGAGAATCGCGGCGCGGCGCTCGTCGGGTTTGAGCCGCTTGCGTGCCGCGTTGAGCTGGGTTGCCACGTTCGAATCCTTCTCGCTTAAAAAGCAATTGATCAAACGACCAATAAGCCCTAGCGATCTTGTTGTCCAGATGACCAACAAACTTTTCGGGACCGATTCGGCACCATGAGCGCAAGTTTTCCCGCAACCGCCCTGACCGATCCGCCGCTCCCGGCGGGTGGCGATGCGTTCGGCCAGATCGAAGTGCGCGGGTGCGAGCGCATTCCCGAAAACGAGCGCCACGGGCATCCGCGCGAATTGCTGATGCTGTGGGCCTCGTCGAATGTGACGTATCTCTATGTCGTGCTTGGCGGCGTGGTGATCAGCATGGGGCTGACTCTCGCGCAGGCGGCGTGTGCGATCGTGCTCGGCAACGTGTGGTGGTTCGCGGTCGGGCTGATCGCGGCGAGCGGCCCGGCGGCCGGCACGCCCAGTTATGTGGTGATGCGCGCGCTGTTCGGGATGCGCGCCAACCGGATCAATGTCGCGCTGTCGGGCTGGGTGGTGTGCGTCGGCTATGGCGCGATCAACCTGTCGGTGGGCTCGCTTGCCACCGACCAGTTGCTGGCGTGGTGCGGTGTGTCGCCTTCGCTCGTGCTGCGTGTGGGGGTGGTGGTGGTCACCGCTGCGCTCACGCTTACCGTGTCGATTTATGGCCATGCGACAATGGTGCGTTGTGCGCAGCCGTTCACCGCGGTGCTGGCGCTGTGCTTCCTGGCGATTGCCGCCGCGATCCTGCCGCGCGTCAATCTCGCCTGGCATCCCGCGCACGCGCTCACCGGCTGGGCTGCATGGGGCGCGGTGATCAGCGCCTCGGCGGTGATCGCGTCGAACCCGCTGTCGTGGACCAGTTCGGCCGATTTCGCGCGCTATCTGCCCGCCGATGTGCGCATTCGCGATGTCACGCTGTGGACCGCGCTGGGCGGCTTTATCCCCGCGGTGCTGCTCGGCCTGCTTGGTGTTGCGGCAGGCACGCTGGCCGACATGCACGATCCGCAGGCAGCACTTGCGGGGCTGTTGCCCGGCTGGCTGACGCCGTTGTTTCTGGTGTTCATCGCGCTGAGTTCGATCACCAACAACATCATGACCGCCTATAGCTCGGGACTGTCGCTCCAGGCGATCGGGGTGCATGCGCGCCGCTCGCTGACTGTGCTGGCCGATGGCGCGCTGGCGTTTTCGGGCACGATCTACGCGCTGTTCGTGGCCGATTTCATGTCGACGCTGCAGGATTTTCTGGCACTTTCGGTCGCCGTGCTGGCGCCCGGCATGGCGATCTATGCGACCGATCTCGTGCTGCGGCGCAACCGCTACGACGGCGCCGCACTTGGCGACCAGACCCGCACCAGCGTCTATTGGTACTGGCACGGGGTAAGCCCGGCCGGGGTCATCGCGCAAGTGGCCGGCACCGCCGCAGCTCTCGCGGCAATCGTCAGCAAGCTGTGGACCGGGCCGATTGCGCTCGCGCTCGGCGGTACAGATCTGTCGTGCCTGATCGGGCCGCTGGTCGCGATCCCGGTCTATGCGCTGCTGATGGCGCGTCCCCAATCCGTTTCCATTCATAGTTCAGGGAGTTGATCAATGCGTCCAGTCACGCTTGCGGCCACGCAAATGGCCTGTTCATGGGATCACGCCGCCAATCTGGCGCGCGCCGAAGCGCTGGTGCGCGAGGCGGCGGCCAAAGGCGCGCAGATCATCCTGCTGCCCGAACTGTTTGAAACGCCTTATTTCTGCCAGGACCGGCTGAGCCGCTTCCTCGATCTTGCGGTGCCGATTGCGCAGAACCCGGCGGTGCGCCATTTCCAGGCTGTCGCGCGCGAACTGGGCGTGGTGCTGCCGATTTCGGTGTTCGAACGCGCAGGCCAGAATTTCTTTAATTCGATCGCCATTGTCGATGCCGATGGCGCGCTGCTTGGCACGTATCGCAAGTCGCACATTCCCGATGCGCCGGGTTATTCGGAAAAGTTCTAT
>CAITOD010000236.1 GCA_903893935.1 uncultured Sphingomonadales bacterium | reverse complement strand
CGGCCGTCTGCAGCAGCCCGAACTGGCTCGATGCCAGCGGGCTGCCTAAGGGGATCGAGCGGAAGACCATGGTGTTCTGCGCGACCTGGGCACAGGTCTGGGCAATGTTCTCGCCGACCACCGCCAGCACGAACACCCACGGCATCAGCGGCAGCGGCAGCAGCGAAAGGGTGAAGACAGCACCGATGGTGCCGACCGCCAGATAGGCGAGCGGCACCCGGACCCGCGTCAGCAGCGGCTTGAACGCCAGCGCCGCGATCACGCTGACGACCACCGAGACCAGCCCGGTTGCGCTGTCCACCAGCGCGGGCGAGGCGTGGAAAGCGCCGCCGATGCCGCCAAAAGCGTTGGTGAGGGTAAAGGCGCCGCATGGCATGACGAACAACAGCAGGATGCGCACCACCGGCCCGTGGCGCAGCAGGCGCGCGACATCGCCCGCCAGTCGGCCAAAGCTTTCCCGCATGGCCGAGCGTCCGGCGTCCGGCGATGGCATTACGATCAGCGTGCCCAGCGGCACCAGCACGAGCGCCGCGACGATCGCTGCGCCCAGGGGGGCGGGCAGATGCGTCAGCAGCCAGAACTGCACCTGCGCCCCCAGCCCGAAACCGACCGCATTGCCGATGTTGTACCAGGTGCCAATGGTTTCATCCGCGCTCTTGGGCAGCACCGCGCCCAGCCAGCCGCCGATCGCCGAGGTGAAGAGCCCCAGCGCCAGCGCGGCCGAGCACAGCGCGGGGGCAAACAGCGGACTGTTCGCCGGCAGCCGCAGCGCGGCAAAGACCAGCACCCCGCCCAGCACCGCCAGTGCGATGGCCCAGCTGCGCCGGCTGATCCAGCAATCGAGCAGCGGCGCAATCAGGAACGGGCCGAGCGAGGCAGCCATCGCGAGCGCCGTCAAATTGGCGATCACCGGTTCAGCTATGCCGCGCGCGGCCAGCAATTGGGGGACGGTGACCAGGACCACGGCAAAGCCATAGCCGAAGGTCATGTTGGCCAGGCCCATCAGCCAGACAAAGCGGGGTGATGCTTGCATGCGCGAACTCATGATCGGGTGCGTCTCCTGTCGACAGCTTCGCCGCTGTCGTAACACGGTCCTTGTCGACACTGGTATCGCGAACTTGGGGCAGGCTTGCTGTCGCTGGTGCGATCGCGATTCGCCCCCACAGAGCTGCCCGCAATTTGTGACGGTAGGTGCCTTTCCGAATCAGAACGCGGTCAAAATGGCGACGCCACGGCCAAACCGCGCTGCTTGATGGGGTTCTGTCGGTCTTCGACGGGCGCGCCGCGTCGTCAGACATCAAAAGAATTGGCTTTTTCCAGTATGTTATCGACTTATGACGCAAAAGTGACAAAAAGGGCGTTGACCGAATCGGCATGTGCGCCTAGGGCCCGTTTCACCGCAGCGGTGTGGTCGGTTTTACTGGAAACGCCGCGGTGGTCGCCAACATGAACAGGCAATGTCCCCCGGTTTCGATCGGGGTAGATTATTGCCTGCCAATTCGTGTCGGTGGGTTCTTCGATTTTTGCTCTTTGACATTGTTAGTTTGATGAAGGGACATGTGGGCGACGGCGCCTGGTCCGGGGGTTTTAAGGCTCCGGGTACCAGT
>CAITOD010000235.1 GCA_903893935.1 uncultured Sphingomonadales bacterium | reverse complement strand
TCTGTTTCGGCTTTTGACGCAAGGCCTCGGCGCGGCCTGTTTGCTGGTGTTGAGCGCGTTGCCCGCTGCGGCGCAGACGCATGACATGGGGCGGCTGGTTGAATACGAGCATGTCGCCGCGGCGGGCTTGCCCGAACAGCGGCTGACGATCTGGTTGCCGCCGGGGTATGACCACGACACCCGGACTTATCCGGTGGTCTATATGCACGATGCGCAGAACCTGTTCGATCCCGCCAAGTCGGGGTTCAACAAAGTCTGGGCGGCGGACAAGGCCATGCTCGCGGCGATGGCGACGGGCACAGTCGCCCCGCATATCATCGTCGGAATCTGGGCGCCGGGGGCCGCGCGCTATCGCCAGTATCTGCCGCGCGATGTCTATCTCGCTGCACCGCCGGCGGTGCGCGCGCAGATGGACACGATGGCGGGTGGTCCGGTCATTTCCGACGCTTATCTGGCCTGGATCGCCGGCCCGCTGAAGCAGTGGGTCGATGCCACCTGGCGCACGCGCCCGGGCCGCGATGACACCGCGATTGTCGGATCGAGCATGGGTGGGCTGATGAGCTGCTATGCCTTTCTCGAACGGCCCGATGTGTTTGGCCGTGCCGGGTGCGTCAGTTCGCACTGGCCGGCGATCAATCCGGCCGCGGTCGGCGCCGAAAACCCTGCGCTGGCAAAGCTGTGGGACAACTGGTTTGCCGATCATCTGGGCGCGGCCAAAGGCCGGCGCGTGTGGTTCGACCATGGCACCGCCACGCTCGATGCGTTTTATGACCCCTATCAGCGCGTGATCGATGCGCGGATGGCGGCGAGCGGGTGGCGCAAAGGCATCGACTGGGAGAGCAAAGTCTATCCCGGCGCCGCGCACGAGGAAAATGCCTGGGCGGCGCGGCTGCCCGAACTGTTTGGCTGGCTGCTGCGCGACTGAGCGGCAGCCGGCACATGGCTCGCGCAGGGCTGTTTCCTTGCGCTCCGGCCGCGGTGGTTGACACGCGCGGTTCTGCCACTAGAAGCGGCGCCGGGCCACGCGGTCCCAACGCCGCGCGCGCTCTCTGTAAGGAGAGACTACATGACTGATACCCGTCCCGCCGCCAAACCGGCGCGTCCGTTTTTTTCTTCCGGTCCTTGCGCCAAGCCGCCCGGATATTCCCCCGACAAACTGGCAACCGCCTCGCTTGGCCGTTCGCACCGTGCCAAGATCGGCAAAGCCCGGCTTGCGCTGGCGATCGAGCTGATGCGCGAAGTGCTCGAATTGCCCGACACGCATCGGCTGGGCATCGTGCCCGGGTCGGATACCGGCGCGTTCGAAATGGCGATGTGGACGATGCTCGGTGCGCGCCCGGTCACCACGCTGGCGTGGGAAAGCTTCGGTGAAGGGTGGGTTACCGACGCGGTCAAGCAATTGCGCCTCGAACCGACCGTGATGCGCGCCGATTATGGCCAGCTGCCCGATCTCGACAAAGTCGATTGGACCAATGACGTGCTGTTCACCTGGAACGGCACCACTTCGGGCGTGCGCGTGCCCGATGGCGAATGGATCCCCGACGATCGGCAGGGGCTGTCGTTTGCCGATGCGACGAGCGCGGTCTATGCCTATGATATTCCGTGGGACAAGATCGATGTCGCGACGTTTTCGTGGCAGAAAGTGCTCGGTGGCGAAGGCGGTCACGGGGTGATCGTGCTCGGCCCGCGTGCGGTCGAACGGCTGGAAAGCTTCACGCCCGCCTGGCCTTTGCCCAAAGTGTTCCGGCTGGTGTCGAAAGGCAAACTGACCGAAGGCATTTTCAAAGGCGAAACGATCAACACGCCGTCGCTGCTGGCGGTCGAAGACGCGATCTTTGCGCTCGAATGGGCCAAGTCGGTCGGTGGCCTCGCCGGGCTCAAAGCGCGTTGCACCGCCAATGCGCACGCGCTCGACAAGATTGTCGCCGAGCGTGACTGGCTCGGCCATCTGGCGATCGACAGCGGCATCCGTTCGCACACCTCGGTGTGTCTGACCGTCAAGAATGCCGATGCCGATTTCATCAAGGCCTTTGCCGGTCTGCTCGAAAAAGAGGGCGCGGCTTATGATATCGCCGGGTATCGCGATGCGCCGCCGGGTCTGCGGATCTGGTGCGGGGCAACCGTCGATGCCGCCGATATTGCCGCGCTTGGCCCCTGGCTCGACTGGGCCTGGGCACAATTGACCGCCTGACACCCTTCTCCTCCCCGAACCGGGGAGGGGGACCACGCAAAGCGTGGTGGAGGGGCGGTTCGGCCAGGCGCTTCATTATCATGGTACGCGCTTCGGGCCTCGCCCCTCCAACGCGCTTCGCGCGGTCCCCCTCCCCGG
>CAITOD010000234.1 GCA_903893935.1 uncultured Sphingomonadales bacterium | reverse complement strand
TTCACCGACAGCTGCATCCGCGCGCATGAGCAGATCGGCGAATACTGGCGCGATGTCGGCACGCTCGATGCCTATTTCGACGCCAATCTCGATCTCACCGATACGGTGCCCAAGCTCAACATGTACGACCGCGAATGGCCGATCTGGACCGACCAGATCATCGCCGCGCCGGCCAAATTCGTCCACGATCAGGACGGGCGGCGCGGCATGGCGATCTCTTCGCTGATCAGCCAGGATTGCATCGTCTCGGGCGCGCTCGCGCGGCGCAGCCTGCTGTTCACCGGGGTCAAGATGGGATCGTGGTCGTCGGTCGAAGAAGGCGTGATCCTGCCTTATTGCAACATCGGCCGCAACGCGCGGCTCAAGCGCGTGATTCTCGATGCCGGGGTGCGCATTCCCGAAGGCCTGGTGGTGGGCGAAGATCCCGAACTCGACGCGCAGCGGTTTCGCCGCACCGACAGCGGGGTGTGCCTGATCACCAAGGCGATGATCGAACGGCTTGTCGCCAAAACGGAATGATTTGCGCGCACTCCGAACGGACTTGCCAGGAGCTGTTATGACCATCCGGGTTCTGTCGATCGCATCCGAAGCCGTGCCGCTGGTCAAGACCGGGGGCCTTGCCGATGTCGTCGGCGCATTGCCCGGGGCGGTGGTGGCGCACGATGTGGCGATGACCACGCTGCTGCCCGGCTATCCGGCAGTCATGGCCGGGCTCGGCAAGACCAAAGCGATCCACAGCTGGCCCGCGCTGCTCGGCGAACCGGCGCGATTGCTGGCAGGCACCATTGGCGGCCATCGCCTCATGGTGCTCGACGCGCCGGGGTTTTTTCGCCGCGAAGGCGGGCCCTATGTCGATGGCGCGGGGCGCGACTGGGCGGACAATGGCTTGCGCTTTGCCGCGTTTTCGCGCGCCGCCGCCGATATTGCGAGCGGCGCGGTGCGCGGCGAAACCTTCGACATCGCGCATGCGCACGACTGGCAGGCGGCGATGGCGGCCGCCTATTTGCGCTTTGCCCCGGCGGGCGAAGCGCCGCCCTCGCTGGTGACGATCCACAACATGGCGTTTCAGGGCCATTATCCGCGCGCGCTGTTCGACCAGTTGGACCTGCCCGCCGAAGCCTGGGCGATCAACGGGGTCGAATACCATGGCGGCGTCGGCTTCCTCAAAGCCGGGCTCGAAGCCGCCTGGGCGATCACCACGGTGAGCCCGACCTATGCGCGCGAAATCCGCAGCCCCGAATTCGGCATGGGGCTCGACGGGCTGATCCGTGCCCGCGCGGGCCAGGTCCACGGCATTGTCAACGGCATCGACGCGCACGACTGGAACCCCGCGCACGATCCGCATCTCGCCGCCCCCTTCACCGCGCGCACGCTCGGCCGTCGCGCTGCCAACACCGCGGCGATCGAGGCCGAATTCGGCCTTGCCCCCGGCACCGGGCCGCTGTTCGTGGTGATCAGCCGGCTGACCTGGCAAAAAGGCATGGACGTGCTGCTGCAAGGGCTCGACCATCTGGTCGGCTGCGGAGCGCGGCTGGCCCTGCTCGGATCGGGCGACAAAGCACTCGAAGCCGGGTTTGTCGCGGCCGCCGGGCGGCATCCGGGGCGGATCGCGGTGCGCATCGGCTATGACGAGGCGCTGTCGCACCGCATGCAGGGCGGCGGCGATGCGATCCTCGTGCCCAGCCGGTTCGAACCGTGCGGGCTGACCCAGCTCTATGGCCTGGCTTATGGGTGCGTGCCGGTGGTGTCGCGCACCGGCGGGCTGGTCGATACGGTGGTTGATGCCAATCTGGCCCGATCGCGGCGGGGGCTGCCACCGGCGTACAATTCAACGCGGTAACGCCCGAGGCGCTGGGCGATGCGATCGAACGCACCGTGCTGCTGCACCGCGACCGGGCGACCTGGGCAGCGATCCAGCGCGCCGGCATGAAAGCCGATTTTTCCTGGGGTCGCAGCGGCAAAGCCTATGCCGATCTCTATGCCCACCTGCTGGAGGCCCGATGATTCACACGATCCCCACCACGCCCTATGCCGGGCAGAAAGCCGGTACGTCGGGATTGCGCAAGAAAGTCAAAGTCTTCGCGCAACCGAATTATGCCGAGAATTTCATCCAGGCGGTGTTCGACGTGGTCGAGCGCGCGCCTGGCGCCACGCTGGTGATCGGCGGCGACGGCCGCTATCACAACCGCACGGTGATCCAGACGGCAATCCGCATCGCTGCCGCCAATGGCTATGCGCGCGTGCTGGTCGGTCAGGGCGGCATCCTGTCGACCCCGGCGGCCAGCCACGTGATCCGCAAATACCGGGCCAGCGGCGGGCTGGTGCTGTCGGCCAGCCACAACCCGGGCGGCCCCGACGAAGATTTCGGGATCAAATACAACATCGCCAACGGCGGACCCGCGCCCGAAGCGGTGACCGAAGCGATTTATGCGCGCACGCAGACGATCGACCGCTGGCTGACCGTTTCGGCCGAAGACATCGATCTCGACACGCCGGGCGACAGCAGAGTCGGCGAGCTGACCGTGAGCGTGATCGATCCGGTGGCTGATTATGCCGATCTGATGGAAACGCTGTTTGATTTTGCTGCGATCCGTGCGGCAGTCGCCGACGGACTGACCGCGACATTCGATGCCATGCATGCTGTCACCGGGCCTTATGCCAGCGAAATTCTCGAACGGCGGCTGGGCTTTCCCGCCGGCACCGTGCGCAACGGCGTGCCGCTCGAAGACTTTGGCGGGCATCATCCCGATCCCAACATGGTCCATGCCAAAGCGCTGTTCGACACAATGTTCGGCGCCGATGCCCCCGATATCGGTGCGGCTTCGGATGGCGATGGCGATCGCAACCTGATTGTCGGGCGCGGGCGGTTCGTGACCCCGTCGGACAGCCTCGCCATGCTCGCCGCCAATGCGCATCTGGCACCGGGCTATGCGCGCGGTCTGGCCGGGATCGCCCGCTCGATGCCGACCAGCGCGGCCGCCGACCGCGTCGCCGCCGCACTGGGCATTGCCGCGTTTGAAACCCCGACCGGGTGGAAGTTTTTCGGCAGCCTGCTCGATGCGGGCCTTGCCACGATCTGCGGCGAGGAAAGTGCCGGCACCGGATCGGACCATGTGCGCGAAAAGGACGGGCTGTGGGCGGTGCTGCTGTGGCTCAACATCCTCGCGGTGCGCCGGATCAGCGTCGATGCGCTGGCGCGCGAGCACTGGGCGACATATGGCCGCAATTACTACGCACGGCACGATTACGAAGCGCTGCCGACAGACGTCGCCGATGCGCTGATCGCCGAACTGACCGCCAGCCTGGCCGATCTGCCGGGCAAGACTTATGGTCCGCTGACCGTCGCGGTGGCCGACAGCTTTGCCTATACCGACCCGGTCGATCATTCGACCAGCGCTAACCAGGGTTTGCGCGTGCTGTTCGAGGGCGGATCGCGGATCGTGTTCCGCCTGTCGGGCACCGGCACCGAAGGCGCCACGTTGCGTGTCTATCTCGAACGCTATGAACCCGAAACCGGCGCGCTCGATCAGGAAACCGGCAC
>CAITOD010000233.1 GCA_903893935.1 uncultured Sphingomonadales bacterium | reverse complement strand
CCCAGCCCGGCGGCTTCGGTCACCTTCGAGGCGTCGATCACGAACAGCCGGATGTGCTTGTCGAGTATTCCCTGCTGCAGCGAGCGCGGCAAATGTGCCCAGGTCTGGTCGGCGGAATAGGGGCAATTGAGCAGCAGGGTGGCGCCAGGCGCGGCGAGCTTCAGGATATCGACGCGCTCGACAAAGCTGAACTGGTGGCAGCCGAGGAAGCTGGCCTGCGCGATCAGGTAGGGGGCTTCGATCGGTCGCGGGCCGAAGCGCAAATGCGAGACGGTCTGGGCGCCGGATTTATGCGAATCATAGGCGAAATAGCCCTGTGCATAGCGTCCGGCGTCCTTGGCCAGGATCTTCACGCTGCCCTTGTTGGCGCCGACCGTGCCGTCCGACCCCAGCCCGTAGAACACCGCGCGCACGACATCGTCGGCTTCGATCGAGAACGCCGGATCGAACGCCAGGCTGGTGCCGCTGACATCGTCGTTGATCCCGACGGTGAAGCCGTTCTTCGGGTCGGGTTGCAATAATTCGTCGAACACCGCCTTGACCATCGCCGGGGTGAATTCCTTCGACGACAGCCCGTAGCGCCCGCCGATCACGCGCGGCATCGTCGCGCGCTGGCCGCTGGCGACGGCCTGCGCCAGGGTGGTGACGACATCGAGGTACAGCGGCTCGCCGGTTGAGCCCGGCTCCTTGGTGCGGTCGAGCACGGCGACCGCCTTGACCGTGGCGGGCAGCGCGGCGAGGAAATGCTCAGCGGACCACGGGCGATAAAGGCGAACCTGCAGCACCCCGACCTTGCGATCCTTGGCCAGCACTTGCACGGTGGCGCGGGCGGTTTCGGCAGACGAGCCCATCAGGATGATCACCAGTTCGGCGTCGGCTGCTCCGTGATATTCGAACAGGCAATAGGTGCGCCCGGCTATTTGCGCGAACTGGGCCATGGCCGCAGCGACGATGTCGGGCGTTTTTGCATAGAATGGGTTTGCGGACTCACGGGCTTGGAAGAAGGTGTCCGGGTTCTGTGCCGTCCCCCGCACCACCGGCCGCTCTGGAGTCAAGGCCCGGCTGCGGTGAGCGCGGACCAGATCGTCGCGGATCATTTGCCGGATCTGGCCGTCGGACAACATCGTCAGCTTGTTCACCTCATGCGAGGTGCGAAAGCCGTCGAAGAAATGCAGGAACGGCACCCGGCTTTCCAGCGTCGCCATCTGCGCGATCAGCGCCATGTCATGCGCGTCCTGCACCGAACCCGAGGCCAGCAAGGCAAAGCCGGTCGACCGGATCGCCATCACGTCGGAATGGTCGCCAAAGATCGACAGCGCCTGCGTGGCGATCGAACGTGCGGCGACATGAAACACCGTGGGCGTCAGTTCACCGGCGATCTTGAACATGTTGGGCAGCATCAGCAACAAGCCCTGCGATGCGGTGAAGGTCGTGGTCAGCGCGCCCGATTGCAGCGCGCCGTGGACCGCGCCAGCGGCACCGCCCTCGCTCTGCATTTCCTGCACCACCGGGACATTGCCCCAGATATTGGCAAGGCCCCCGGCCGACCATTCGTCGGCGAGGTCGGCCATCGTCGAGGACGGCGTGATCGGATAGATCGCGCAGACTTCGTTCACGCGATAGGCGACATGGGCGGCAGCAGTGTTGCCATCCATCGTGTCGGTTATCGGCAATGTGGCATCGGTCATGCGCGCGACTCCGCGGCTGGTTCGGGAATCATCGCGATCGCGGCGCAGGGGCATTGCTCGAAGCACACCCCGCAGCCGGTGCAGGCATCGAGGTCGAATTCGTAGAACTTGCCCGGCCCCAGCTTGATGATCGCCGTTTCGGGGCAGGCGGCGTAGCATTGGTCGCATTCGAAGCAGTTACCGCAGGACAGGCAGCGCTTCGCCTCATGTTGCGCTTCGCCGGCACTGAGTCCGGCGGTGATTTCGGCAAAACCATCGACCAGTCGTGCCGCGACGGTCAACTGGGTCTGGACCGCCAAGGGCGCGGCGGCATAGATCGGCAGGTTGAGCTGATCGAAGCTCACCACATCGTGGCGGGCTACGGCGCGCGGCGAAACCTTGCGCAACCATGCATCGATCTTGCGGGCCGCCTTCTTGCCGTGCCCGACCGCAGTCGTGACCGTGCGCGAGCCCGGCGTCACATCGCCGCCGGCAAACAGTCCGGGCCGGCCGGTCATCATGTCGGCATCGATATCCACCACCCCGCTGGCGCCAAACGCCAGCCCCGGAATGTCCTTCAAGAAACCGCTGTCGCTGTCCTGCCCCAGCGCCAGCACCACCGAATCCGCCGACAGGGTTTCGGTCCTTCCGGTCGGCTGTGGCTTGCCATCGGCATCCAGTTGCATCTCCTCGACGGTGATCGCGCCTTCGCCAATGTCCTTGATCGTGCTCAGCCATTTGAATTTAATGCCTTCGTCCAGCGCCGCATCGGCGTCCGCCGGCTGCGCGCGCAAATGGGCACGGTCGCGGCGATAGACGATCAGCGCATCGCTTGCGCCCAGCCGCCGCGCGGTGCGCGCCGCATCGATCGCGGTATCGCCGCCACCGTAAATGATCACGCGCCGCCCCAGCATTGGCGCCGTGCCGGTCTCGACATCGTGGAGCACGTTGATCGCTTCGAACACCCGCCCGGCATCGCGCGCGGGGATATCGACGCGCTTGCCGATCTGCGCACCGATGGCGATGAACACCGCATCGAACTGACCCGCAGCCTGCTCGGCCAGCACATCGGTGACCTTGTGGTTGCGGGTGATCGTGATCCCCATCGCTTCGAGGCGGCCAATCTCGGCCATCAGTTCAACGCGCGGCAGGCGGTAGGCGGGAATGCCGTAATGCAGCATCCCGCCGGGCAATGGGCCGGCGTCGCGAATTTCCACCGCATGCCCCAGCCTGGCGAGGTGATACGCCGCCGACAGCCCGCCGGGGCCGCCGCCGACCACCAGCACGCGCTTGCCGCTGGACGGTGCAACCGCTGGCGGCGCCCAGCCCTCGGCCATCGCCAGATCGCCCAGGAAGCGTTCGACGGCGTGGATGCTGACGGCGGAATCGAGTTCACCGCGGCTGCATTGTGTCTCGCAGGGGTGATAGCAGACCCGGCCATGAACGGCAGGAAACGGGTTGTCCGCCAAGATGGTCTCCCAGGCCTCGCGGTAGCGACCAGCCTGGGCCAGATTGAGCCAGCCCTGGATATCTTCGCCTGCGGGACAGGCATTGTTGCACGGCGGGATCAGGTCCACATAGACCGGCCGTTGCTCGCGCGCCGGGCCGGTGCCCTTGGCGCGCAGCATGTCGATGGCTGGCGTTAAATCCGTTTGCCGCGCAGGCATATGCGATCTCCGACTGAGCAGCGGGGAACGACCCGGACCGCATGCCCATCGCGCTAGGCGACAGCGCCCGGAGGCCATAGACTCGGAAAATACTCAGGGACCGACCGGGATGCGGCCACCGCCATGCGGCGGTGACCATAGGTTATTTCCGATGCTACGCCGCCTGTTCGGGGCAGCGTAGGTCGCGCATTCACGCGCCGAAATGCGCTGGATCAAGGCGAGCAAGCATGACCATCATTCACAATCGACCGTTCAACCAGATCAAGGTCGGCGACACGGTTTCAGCAACCCGCGTGCTGCAACTGCGCGATGTCAGGGCATGGGGGGCAGCCTTTGGCAACAGCAGCGCGCATGACCCCGAGTCCGATCGCAAGGGCGCCGTTGCCATCCTGACCGCCGCGCTGACGGCCTTGGTCGGGACCGCGCTGCCCGGGCCTGGCGCGACGATCCGATCATTCAGCGCGACGCTGGCAGAGGACGCGGGCGATCTGTTCGACACCACCCTGACCGTTGCGCTGGTGGTAGAGGCCACTTCGCCCGCGTCGAGGCAGATCACCCTTGCCGGAACGGTGACGGCGGCTTGCGGTCGGTCGATCATCCAGGCCGTGATCCAAGTCGCCGCGTCGCTGCATCCGCAGCAGCGCGAAGTCACCGAACATCGGCTCGACGGGCTGCTCGATCGTTGCCGGACGCTCCAGCCGATGCTGACCGGCATCGTCCACCCCTGCAGCGTCGAGGCGCTGGCGGGCGCCTTGGAGGCGGCGCAGGCCGGGTTGATCGTGCCCGTGCTGTTCGGGCCGGAAGCCGAACTGCGCGCCATCGCCAAGAGCGCCGGGATCGACCTGACCGGCCTGCGGATCGTCGGCACCTCGGGACCGGAAGACTCCGCCATGCAGGCCGCGACCCAGGCCGGCAGCGGCGCGCTGCAAGCCTTGATGAAAGGCAGCCTGCACAGCGACGTGCTGTTGCACGCGGTCCTGCAAAAGGAGGCCGGGCTGCGCACCGGACGGCTGATCAGCCATTGCCTGATGGTCTCGGCGCCGACCTATGCCCGGCGTTTCGTGATCAGCGACGTGGCGCTCAATGTCGCCCCCGACACCGACCAGAAGCGCGACATCTGCCAGAATGCGATCGGCTTTGCCCGCGCCATGGGGATCGCGGCACCGAAAGTCGCGGTGCTGGCAGCGGTGGAAACCGTCAGGACCGCGATGCCGGCGACGCTGGACGGCGCGATCCTCGCCAAGATGGCCGACCGGGGCCAGATCGTCGGCGGCATCGTCGATGGCCCGCTCGACCTCGACGCCGCGATCGATGCGGATGCGGCGCGGATCAAGGGGATACGCTCGCCCGTCGCCGGGGCCGCGGATGTCCTGATCGTGCCCAATATCGAAGCCGGCAACATGCTCTACAAGAACCTGGCCTTCATGGCCGACGCCCAGACCGCCGGGCTGGTGGTCGGCGCCCGCGTGCCGATCATCCTGGGCAGCCGCGCCGACAATGGCGCCGCGCGCCGCTTTTCAGCAGCGGCCGCCGTGCTCTACGCCCAGGCGCTGGCGCAGGACCCCAGCCTGCTCACCCCTGAGGTGGCGCAGTGATGGCCGGCCTGGCGATCAATTCGGGCGATACCGCCTGGGTGCTGGTCTGCGGCGTGCTGGTGCTGATGATGACCATCCCCGGGCTGGTGCTGTTCTATGGCGGGATGGTGCGCCGCAAGGACGTGCTGGCGATCATGATGCAAAGCTTCATCATCTGCGCGGCTGTGTCCGTCACCTGGATGGTAATCGGCTACAGCCTGGCGTTTGCGCCTGGATCGCCGTGGATCGGCGGCCTGTCCGCCGCGTGGCTCGGCAATCTGGCGAGCGGCTGGAACCAGCCATTCGTGCTGGGCGCGGGCAGCCCCGGCGCCCAGCCGATGGCGATCCCGCAAAGCGTCTTCGTGTTCTTCCAGATGACCTTTGCGATCATCACCCCGGCCGTCGTCACTGGCGCCTTTGCCGACCGCCTGAAATTCCGCGCGCTGCTGTTGCTGGTGGTCGCCTGGACCATCGCCGTCTATGCGCCCGTCGCGCATTGGGTATGGAGCCCGCAAGGGTGGCTGCACCAATTGGGGCTGGCCGACTATGCCGGTGGCACCGTGGTGGAAATCAATGCCGGCGTCGCCGGGCTGACCTGCGCGCTCTATCTCGGCAAGCGGGTCGGTTATGGCCGCGATGCCATGCCGAACTGGAACGTCTCCTGTGCCGTTATCGGCGCCTGCCTGCTGTGGGTCGGCTGGCTGGGCTTCAATTCCGGCGCGGCGGGCGGCGCCAACGGCAATGCCGGCTTGGCCGTGCTGGTTACCCAACTGGCCGCAGCGGCAGGCGCGCTGTCCTGGCTGCCGATCGAGTGGGCGCACACCCGCAAGCTGTCGGTGCTCGGCCCCCTGACCGGTGGGGTGGCCGGGATGGTCGCGATCACCCCGGCCGCCGGCTTCGTCCTGCCCGCAGCCGCCCTGGGCATCGGCGTCGCTGCCGGCGCCGCCAGTTATTTCGCTATCAAGGTGGTCAAGGTCCGCATGGGCTATGACGACAGTCTCGATGCATTCGGCGTCCATGGCGTGGGCGGGATGATCGGCGTGCTGGCCACCGGGGTTTGTGCCTATGGTCCGTTGTCGAACGGGGTCGTCTTGGCCGGTCGTCACCAGTTGGGCATCCAGGCGATCGGCATGGTCGCCACTGTCGTCTTTTGTGGCGGGATGACACTGCTGCTGCTCAAGCTGGTCGACCTGACGGTCGGGCTTCGAGTGACGCGAGCGCAGGAGGTCGAAGGGCTGGATGCGGCATTCTTGGGCGAAACCCTCAGTCGGACATGATGGGAGCCGGCTGGTCATGCCCCGCGCCATGGAGCGCGAGAAAGGCGCGGGCCAGCACGCGTGCGTCGAATTCCCCCCGGTACACGGCGGGCGGCGTGCGCCTCAGTCCGAGCGGTGCAACAGCCCTGATATGTCCGTTGACGCCTTCATCGCGATGCGTAAGGCGGAAAGCGGCGGATGACCGAGGAAGATCCCAGCCCATCACCCCCCTCGCGCGCTGGCCCGAGCGGCTTTGCTCGCAGTCACAGTCCGAACGGCCAAGTTTCGGGTGCACCATGCGGCCGCTCAGCCCCGAGCGGACTGACCGCATGGGTTTCCTCGAACCAGACATAGGCATCGAACTGGTCGGCCAATACTGCTTCAAAATAATGGCTCGAAAGCTCGGACTGCGGCCGATAAACCACGCCCACTGCCCGCTCGAGTAAGCTCTGCGACAGAACATCAGCCAGCCCGCCCCGTTTGGCCCCGCGCCAGTCGGTCAGGCTGCGGGCAAGACCGGTGCGGCGAAAGGCTTCTTCCCAACTGTGTTGGCGCGCTGGGCGAAGCTCCATCACCTGCATCTCCGCTCCCCAGTCCGAAGCGGCAGCAACCGTCCCGCGATCGGTGCCAAAGCCGATCAGCACGGCATCCTCGCCATAGGCGGTGCGGAGCAACTGGCCGATATTGAACTCGCCGCGCCAGCCCATCGCGGTGGCCGATGCATTGCCGACGTGCGAATTGTGCGCCCAGATCACCGCGCGGGCATCCTGCCGGTGGGCCATCAGCCGCTGCACGGTGTCGAACATGTGCCGGTCGCGCAGGTTCCAGCTTGCGCCTCCGCCCCGATACATCGCGCGGTAGTAGCTTTCCGCAGCCCGCACGATGCGCGCGTTCTGTTCGACATCAAGATAGGCCTCACCGTCCGTAGCGCCGTCCCGGGCGATCAATTGCATCCGCTGCGCCAGCAACGTGCGCAATTGGGCAACGACCGCCTCTTCGCACCCCGCCAGATGACCATGCTGCACTGCCTGTCCATATTCCTGTGGCTCGTCCTGCCAGCGGGTCAGACGGCCATAACGGCGGCGCGCTTCTTCGGCGGCAGCGGAATCATGAGCGTCAAGATAGGCAACCACCGCATGGATGGATACCCCCAGACTGTAGACATCAAGCCCGCGCATGCTCGCGCGCGCTGTCTCGGGCAGGCCGGCGTTGTGCTGGCGCAGCCAGTCGGCAAAGCCCAGCACCTCCTCGTTACGCCACATCCACGTGGGGAAACGCAAGAACGGGTCGCCTCGCTGCGGGCGCGGAGCATTGTGGCGCACATAGTCGTCGATGCGGGCGATATCGGGCCAATCGCCTTCAACGGCGACGATATTGAAACCATGCTTTTCGATCAGCCGCTGCGTGATCGCCGCGCGTGCCGCGTAGAACTCATGCGTGCCATGGGTCGCCTCGCCCAGCAGCACGATCCTGGCGTCGCCAAACCGATCGAAAGCATCGGCAAAGTCCGGTGCCTCGGCAACTGGTAAAGGTTCTCCCGCCTCATGCAATCGCGCGACTAGAGCGGCCCGCTCAGGCAAGATCTGGTCATCGATGGCGATACCTTTTCCCGAAGCGGTCATGGCGCCTTGTCCGGCGTGTTCGTCATCGGGGTTTTGGGCAGGTTGACCGGCACGGCCGGACCTGCTGGCTCAGGTGCCCACTCCGTCGATTTGGCGACAGGCGGGACAGGCGCGGCCTTGTTGCCGGTGCCCCAAAGGGCGTCAAGCCAGAGAGCCCCTGCGACCACCACCGCAAGAAGGGCCGTCAGCCAGTACCATCGATGGGTAGGCGAGCGCTTGGAAACGGAATCCTGCATAGCTCAATATCCTTTTCTGCATCCATCGTGCGCCTGAACTCTGACAACACTACCGAGCGGCATAAGAAGAATATCTGCTCGGGACATATTCGTAGGGGTAAAGATAGGCTTCGTATGGGTAGAACCCATCATCGAGCTTGCCATCATTGTGGACGCTGGACGCGGAGCGCCGATGAACGGTCCCCCCAAGGCTTTGCATTCGCTTGTCGATTTCCGACGTCCAGTCTTCGCTGACGTCGGCGATGACAGCGGATTGCCCTCGACCGAGCACGAACCGGCTCTCGACGACCGCCTGATGGCGCGTGTCCGACCGATCCAGATCTACGGCACCGCCGATTACGGCCCCGGTCGCGGCACCGATCGCAGCACCCTCGGCAATGCCGATTGCAACGCCAACCGGACCTGCAAGCGCACCGAGTATTGCGCCGATGCCCACGCCAACCGCTGTTGCGAGGACGGGATGGGTCTCCTTGCTATCGACCTCAACCTGGCCCCAGTCATCCCGATGGACCACTGCGGTCCCATGCACGGTAACCTCACCAGCATGGTCGAGTTGCCAGAGCGCGTGGAGACCTTTGTAAGCCCTGCCTTTGTCGTCAAATGCGATCGTGACGAAATTGCGCATGGTTCGCTCCTATTTGTGTGTGGACGCCGCAGAGCGCTTCGCGGCAACGGCTTCGCTGATCGATTGAACTGCAGCGCGAGCGTTACCGATGGCCTGCCGGATTGATTGCTCGGCTGCGTGGCCAGAGCACTTGAGAGCCTGCGTGGTATGAGTCGCTGTAGCTCCGAGATAAGCCACGGCCTCGCCAAGGTTCAGCTTTGTTGCGGCGGCCTGTGCGTCCAGCGAAGTCCTGATCGAATCCGCGATGGCTTCGGCCTTTAGCGGCAGAGCCTCAAGATCGCTTGTTATGGCCTCGCCATGCTCAGCCACGGCGTCGCTAAGCGCGCCATGCAATTCTTGCGCAGCTGCTCGGGCATGGTCGAGCGCATCTTTAACGTTCACGTGAGCTTCGGCAGTGGCAGACATAACGCGTTCTCCTGATCCCGACCCCGTTGAACCCGTGGATATGGTTTCAACAGGTGGGAAGGAAGGCGCGGAATCTACTCACGGTGTTCCGGCATTACCCCGAGGAAATTGCCGGACGGCCGATGTAGGTGATTTCCGATGATGGCCCGCCGATGTGGCTCCGCGTATTCGCCGTGACGTCGCCTCGACGCAGGGCCTGATGCCGGCCAATCGCCGCGCATCTCCCCCTCGACTGATGTGGCACATTTTTATTCCGCAAATATTGGCGGTGAATGCTCCTTTGCCGGCGCAATCGCCAAACGGCAGGAGCGCGCGCTATGGAACTCAAGCAAGCCATCTACGGTCGCCGTGCGACGCGTGCCTACACGCAGGAGCCCGTAGATCAGTCCACGCTGGAAGCGCTGATCGATGCCGCGATCCAGGCTCCCAACGCGATCAACCTTCAGCCTTGGGCATTCTGCATCGTGCGGGATGCCACCCTGCTGGAACGGATATCGCGCGAAGCAAAAGCGCTGATGATGCAAAGTTCATCGGCAATCCCGCCCTCATACCACTTCGCGGAAATGTTGGGTAATCCGGATTTCCAGATTTTCTACCACGCCCCGGCGTTGATCCTGATCTGTGCCGTAGGCGAGGACTCGTGGTCGCACATCGACTGCACGCTTGCCGCGCAGAACCTGATGCTCGCCGCCCATGACCGAGGCCTGGGCACATGCTGGATCGGCTTTGCCCACGCTTGGCTGGAAACAGATGAGGCGCGGGCAGCACTGGACTTGCCGGCGAACTGGCACCCGGTGGCGCCAATTATTGTCGGTCATCCCGGCGAGGCCACATTGGCCCCGCCCCGGAACAAGCCCGTTCTGCGCTGGCGCGACTGAACACCAGCAGCGGCCTAGGGCCGTCCGGCCGGTTACCCGGCCGCCAGCAATGCGTCACCCGCTGCGGCGATCTCACCATCGGACAAATGCGCGATATCAACGCGTTCGGTTGCAACAATGCGACCTGCGATCGCGGGGTGATGGCGTTTCAGATTCGTGCCGTAATTGCACCACATCCATTCGCATCAGCACTTTGCTGAGCGGCGTATACCATTTTTCGCCGTCACCACGTTGGTGTGAGTGATTTCCGATCCTGATGCAGAAGCCGACCGATGGGTATCTTGTAGATGGCTGCGCGGAAACCAGGAACCCACTGAAGATGAACATTGACGAAGCGACTGCGCAAAATGCCCCGAAATACGCTGCGCTTGTACTCCTGACGCCTGCGCAGATGGGAGAGGCTGATCGCGCTGCGGAAGCGGCTGGCGTCAGCGGTCTCGTAATGATGGAGGCGGCCGGCGCTGCCGTCGCTGTCGCCATTGGCGAGCGCTGGCCGATGCGGCCGGTCACGGTACTATGCGGGCCAGGCAACAACGGCGGTGACGGTTTTGTCGCCGCGCGCCACCTCGAAGCGGCCGGGTGGCCGGTGAAAGTGGCCCTGCTCGGCACGCGCGACAAGCTTGCGGGCGAGGCGGCGCACGTCGCCGCCCTGTGGGATGGCATACTGGCGCCCTTCGATGTTGCATGTCTCGACGGCGCCGGGCTGGTGGTCGACGCGATTTTCGGTGCCGGTCTTGCCAGACCCTTGGGCGGCGAGGCGCTGGTGATGGTCGAAGCCATGACATCGCGCCACATTCCGATTTGCGCTGTCGATGTGCCAAGTGGCCTTGATGGCGCCTCGGGCAACGTCCTTGGCGCTGCGGCGAAGGCCAACCTGACGGTAACGTTCTTCCGCAAGAAGCCGGGGCACCTGCTTTATCCAGGCAGAACGCTGTGCGGCGAGATCGCCGTTGCCGAAATCGGCACGCCCGCAACGGTTCTGGATGCTATCGACGCGAAGTGCTGGGAGAACGGTCCTGGCCTGTGGCAGGATATCTATCCGTGGCCGGAGCCCGAAAGCTACAAATACGCGCGCGGCGAGGTCCTGATCCTTGGCGGGGCGGCGATCACCGGTGCCAGTCGGATGACCGCTCTCGCCGCGTCGCGCGCAGGCGCTGGCATGGTAACGCTCGCTGCGCCAGAGGCGGTGTGGGCGGTTTACGCGACGTCCCTCATCAACGCGATCGTGCGCAGCCTTGAAGACGCCGATGGCTGGCAGGCCTTGCTGGCCGACACACGCCGTAACGTCATTGCCATTGGCCCGGGGCAGGGGTTGGCGCTGAAACGCGCAGCTTTGTCCTGGCCGCGCTAGCTACAGGGCGTGCGACGGTCCTTGACGCCGATGCCCTCACGTCATTCGCCGAGGCGCCTGAGGATTTGTTCGATGCCATCAAGGGCCCCTGCGTGATGACCCCGCATGCAGGCGAGTTCATGCGTCTATTTTCTGTCGAGGGCGACAAACTGGAACGCACCCGCGCTGCCGCCAAACGCAGCGGCTCGGTGGTTGTGCTCAAGGGCCCCGATACCGTTATTGCCAGTCCCGATGGCCGCGCGATCATCAATGCGAACGCGCCAGCCCAACTGGCGACAGGCGGCAGCGGCGACATTCTGACCGGCTTTATCGCGGGTTTGCTTGCGCAGGGCATGCCCCCGTTCGAGGCCGCGGCGGCGGCGGTCTGGCTGCACGGTGCGGCAGCAGCGGAATTCGGGCTGGGGCTGGTGGCACAGGATCTGCCCGATGTGCTGCCGAGCGTGCTTCAAAAGCTCAGGGCGCAGGCAGATTTGCGCATGAAACCGGGAAAACAATCATGAAGGCGATGGTGCTCAATCACGCGAAGACGCCGCTGGTATGGACAGACCTACCCGATCGCCAGCCTGACCCTGGCCAGGTTCGGGTCAAGGTTCTGGCCTGCGGCGTCTGCCGCACCGACCTGCATGTTTTCGATGGCGAACTGCCGGACCCAAAATCACCGATCATCCCCGGCCATGAGATCGTCGGCCGGATTGACGTGATCGGCGCCGGGGTTGTCGGGCTG
>CAITOD010000232.1 GCA_903893935.1 uncultured Sphingomonadales bacterium | reverse complement strand
GATTTGCCGAAGTGAGCGCCACCGGCCTGACCGTGCTGGCCGAACACGTCGGCTGAAGCCCGCCCCCATTGTTGATACCCCAAAAGGGCGGCCCGCCACGGCCGCCCTTTTTTGATCCTCCCCGGCACGTGGAGGGGGACCAGCGAAGCTGGTGGAGGGGGCGAGCGACCAGGCGCAGCCTCGCAAAAGACGCACCTATAGCCGGATTGCGCGGCGTCGGGCCGATGATCGCGGGCTTGCGTTCAGAGGAGAAACCCCTCCACCAGCTTCGCTGGTCCCCCTCCCCGTGCCGGGGAGGATAACGCGGGTGTATCGTCATGCACTGGTCATATTGTGGCGACATGGAATCGCACGCGCCTTTCCCACCCGCCACCCGAGTGACTGGATCCGATGCGGCAGATTGACATTCTCGTGACCGGCGCGCTGTCCGGTGGGAACGACAGCTTTTTCCATGGCGATCTGCGCGTGGTGTTCCACACGTGGCTGGGCGATGCGCCGCTGCCGCTGCTCGATGGCCAGCCCTGGGCTTTTGTCGACTGGGTGCTGCCCGATTTTTCGGGGCTGGAACTGTGCCGCCGCCTGCGCTGCGACCCGCAGACCGAAGCCGCGCATGTTACGATGGTGCTCGAAGAAGACGAAGCCGAAGCCAAGCGCCGCGCGCTGCGCGCGGGTGCGGATGATTACCTGATCGGGCCGATCGACCGCTCGATCGTGCTCGACCGCGTGCTGTCGGTGCAATTGCCCGATACCGACATGCCTTCGCGCACGCTGCGGCTGGGCGAGCTCTCGCTCGATCTGGCGGCATTGCAGGCGCGGTGGAAAGACAAGGCGATCGCGCTGATGCCCAACGAATTTCGCCTGTTGCGCTATCTGATGGAACAGCCCGGCCATGTTTTTTCGCGCGCGCAACTGATTGCAGCGCTGGGCAAGCAGGGCCAGCCGATCGACGAGCGCACGGTCGATGCCTGGGTCAGCCGCTTGCGCCGCGCGCTGCGCGATGTCGGTGCGGGCTATCCCTTGCGCACGGTGCGCTCGCTCGGCTACGTGCTCGATAAGCCTTAGTTCGCAGGCTGGCCGTAACCCGAAAGCCCCAAGTGCCCTCATCGCCCAAGCGGATCGCGCTGGTCCTGCCCTATTACAACGAAGCCAATTACATCCTGCCGACGCTCGAAGCGATCGCTGCGCAAGACACGCGCGATTTCCGGCTGATCATTGTCAACAACCGCTCGAACGATGCCTCGCCCGCGATGGTCGAGCAGTTTCTGGCCGCAAGCGATATCGATTACCGGCATATCGAGGAAAATACCCCCGGCGTGGTGCCCGCGCTGATGGCCGGGATTGCGCAGGCGTCGGGCGAATTTATCGGCTTTCTCAATGCCGACACGATCTATCCGCCGCATTATGTCGCGCAATGTCTGGCGCTGTTCGATGCCAATCCGACCGCGACGAGCGTGATGGCGATCAACCTTTACGGCCCGCCCGACAGCGAACATGCGCAGCGCCGGATCAGGCGCGTGCTGCTGGCCAGCCGCATCATGCCGCGCAAATGCCATGCCGGCACGTATGCGCAAGCCTGGCGGCTTGATCTGTTCCGCGCTGCCGGCGGGTTCGACAGCGCGATCTGGCCATATGTGCTCGAAGACCACGAGATCATGGTGCGGATGATGGACAAAGGCCCATCGATCTACGACGCGCACCACTATTGCTTTCCCTCGGCGCGGCGCACCAATTCGACCGCGGTAAGCTGGAACGCGTGGGAAAAGATCGCCTATGGCGTGCTGCCGCCGCGCGCGATGCCATGGTTTTTCTACCGCTACCTCGCGGGCAAATTCGTGCGCCGCAAGATGCTGAGCGAGGCGCTGCGCAATCGCACTTGGGAATAAGCTTGCGCCGGGGAGCATGTACCTTCCGCCTCCACCAGCCCCTGCCCCGCCAACCATCAAACGATTGATCGTATCGAGTCTTGCAATTAACGATGAACAGTATGCCCTTCTTCAAGATCGGCGCGAATTTCGGCTGCCGAAAATATGTCGCCTTCATAATGTGAATGCCGCCAAAAGCGGATACAATGCCCACAATATATCCAGCGTTGATCAGCGGATGTATCCGATCCACCCCAGTACCAGCCATGTTTTTTAATCAAAAAAAGCAGACGCTGTTGTGTATTACAGTGTTGTAAAACGCGTCCCTCTTGCTGCGCATTTTCTTGAGGATTGTTACGACAGACATCATACTCGTATTTTTCTCTCTGAAATAATCTTCGCATTTTTTCTGGAAATTTATTAAAATCTTTTAAAGGATAATATTTGTCTTTTTCATTCACCTCATTTTGAGATAAATTCGGAATGAATT
>CAITOD010000231.1 GCA_903893935.1 uncultured Sphingomonadales bacterium | reverse complement strand
GCCTTCGCCACGGCTCGGATGCCGCGCTTCAATTCCATTTCCATCAGCGGCTATCACATGCATGAAGCCGGCGCGACCGCGGTGCAGGAGTTGGGCTTTACCCTGGCCGACGGCACGGCCTATGCGCGCGCCGCGATGGGACGGAATCTGGATCTGGACGATTTCGCGCCGCGGCTCAGCTTCTTCTTCGGCATCGGAATGAATTTCTTCATGGAAGTGGCCAAGCTGCGCGCCGCGCGCGTGCTGTGGCACCGGGTGATGACCAGGCTGGGTGCGCAAGACGAACGCAGCAAGATGCTGCGCACGCATTGCCAGACTTCGGGCGTGTCGTTGCAGGAACAGGACCCCTACAACAATGTGATCCGCACCACGATCGAGGCGATGGCCGCGATGCTCGGCGGCACGCAGTCGCTGCACACCAATGCGCTGGATGAGGCGATCGCGCTGCCGACCGATTTTTCCGCGCGGATCGCGCGCAACACGCAGATCGTGATCCAGGAAGAAACCGGCATGTGCAACGTGGTCGATCCGCTCGGCGGGTCGTACTACATCGAAGCACTGACGCAGCAGCTGGTCGATGCCGCCTGGGCGATCATCGAACGCGTCGAAGCCGAAGGCGGCATGGCCAAAGCGGTTGCGAGCGGCTGGCCCAAAGCCATGATCGAGGAAGCCGCCGCCGCACGGCAAGCGCGCGTCGATCGTGGCGAAGACGTAATCGTGGGGGTGAACAAATACCGCCGCGCCAGCGAAGACCAGTTGGAAACGCTCGATATCGACAACCACGCCGTGCGCGAAGGCCAGATCGCCCGGCTGAAGCAGGTGCGCGAAACGCGCGACGAGGCGCGCTGCCGCGCCGCGCTGGCAGCGCTCACCGAAGGCGCGAAAGGCAGCGGCAATCTCCTCGAACTGGCGGTCGAAGCGGCGCGTGCGAGGGCCACGCTGGGCGAGATTTCCGACGCGATGGAAGCGGTGTTCGGCCGCCACGGCACGTTCCCGACCCCGGTCAAAGGCGTGTATGGCGCCGCTTATGCGGGCGACAGCCGCTATCAGCAAGTGCTCGATGGCGTGGATGCGGTAAGCCGTCGGCTGGGCCGGGCCCCGCGCGTGCTGGTCGCCAAGATGGGCCAGGATGGGCACGATCGCGGCGCCAATGTGATCGCCAGCGCGTTTGGCGACATGGGCTTCGATGTGACCAGCGGGCCGCTGTTCCAGACGCCCGAAGAGGCGGCCAGGCTGGCGCTTGAAACCGATGTCGATGCGGTGGGCGCTTCGTCGCTTGCCGCCGGGCACAAGACGCTGATCCCCGAACTGATCGCGCGGCTGCGCGCTGCCGGGCGCAGCGATATCAAAGTCGTCGCGGGCGGGGTGATCCCGCCGCAGGATTACGAATTCCTCCGCGAAGCCGGGGTGCATGGCATCTATGGCCCCGGATCGAACGTGGTCGAATGCGCCGCCGACATGCTGCGTCTGCTCGGCCACAACATGCCGCCGGCGGACGACGCGCTGGATGCGGCGGAATAACATGCGGCCATCGCGCCAACGCCTCCCTCGTCACCCCGGGCTTGACCCGGGGTCCCGCTGCCTTGGGCAAACTCGCCAGCAAGCGGTACCCCGGGTCAAACCCGGGGTGACGAAACAAGGGCGCGCGCAGTGAAAGAGAGTTTGATGTTCAAGAAAATCCTCATCGCCAACCGCGGCGAAATTGCCTGTCGTGTGATCAAGACCGCGCGCCGGATGGGTATTGCCACTGTCGCAGTCTATTCCGACGCCGATGCGCGCGCGCCGTTTGTGCGCATGGCCGACGAAGCGGTGCATATCGGGCCGTCGCCGGCCGCGCAGTCGTACCTGATCGCCGACAAGATCATCGCAGCGTGCAAGGCGACCGGCGCCGAGGCGGTGCATCCGGGCTATGGCTTCCTGTCCGAACGCACCAGCTTTGCGCAAGCTTTGGCCGAAGCGGGGATCGCGTTCATCGGCCCGCCGGTGGGCGCGATTGCCGCGATGGGCGACAAGATCGAATCGAAAAAGCTCGCCAAAGCCGCGGGCGTCAATGTCGTGCCGGGCTTTGTCGGCGAAATCGAAGACACCGACCATGCCGTGCGCATCGCCGATGAAATCGGCTATCCGGTGATGATGAAAGCTTCGGCCGGCGGCGGCGGCAAAGGCATGCGGCTGGCGCATAGCGAAGCCGACGTGCGCGAAGGGTTTCCGGCGGTCAAACGCGAAGGGCTCAATTCGTTCGGCGACGATCGCGTGTTCATCGAGAAATTCATTCTCAACCCGCGCCATATCGAAATCCAGATCCTCGGCGATCAGCACGGCACGATCCTCTATCTCAACGAACGCGAATGCTCGATCCAGCGCCGCCACCAGAAAGTGGTCGAAGAAGCGCCTTCGCCCTTCGTCACGCCGGACATGCGCCGCGCGATGGGCGAGCAGTGCGTGGCGCTCGCGCGCGCGGTCGGCTATTATTCGGCCGGCACGGTCGAACTGATCGTGTCGGGCGCAGACCCGACCGGGCAGAGCTTCTATTTCCTCGAAATGAACACGCGGCTCCAGGTCGAACACCCGGTGACCGAGGCGATCACCGGCATCGATCTGGTCGAGCAGATGATCCGCGTGGCGGCGGGCGAAAAACTGGCGTTCACGCAAGACGCAATCGGCATCGACGGCTGGGCGATCGAAAACCGCGTCTATGCCGAAGATCCCTATCGCGGCTTCCTGCCTTCGACCGGCCGGCTGGTGCGCTATCAGCCGCCGGTGCCCGGCTGGGAAGATGACGGCAGCGCCAATGGCCGGCGCGGGCTTGACGGGGTGCGCATCGATGACGGCGTCTACGAAGGCGGCGAAGTGTCGATGTTCTACGACCCGATGATTGCCAAACTGGTGACCTGGGCGCCGACGCGCGAAGCGGCTGCCGCAAAGCAAGTCGCCGCACTCGATGCGTTCGAGATCGAAGGGCTGGGGCACAACATCGATTTCGTGAGCGCGATCATGCAGCATCCGCGCTTTTTGAGCGGCGCGCTGACCACCGGGTTTATCGCCGAGGAATACCCGCAAGGTTTCCACGGTGCACCTGCTTCCGAGGCCCTTCTGCGCAATCTTGCCGCAATCGCCGGGTTCCTCGCCACCGCGCGTGCCGATCGCGCACGGCGCGTTGACGGGCAACTGGGCGACCGGCTCGAACCGCCTGCCGACTGGGCGGTGCGGCTCGACATGCAAGGCTATGAAGTGTCGCTCGAGGCCGATCTGGTCACGGTCGACGGGGTCGAGATCGCGCTCGACATGGAATACACGCCGGGCGACCGGCTGGTGCATGCCGAAGTGGATGGCGAAGCGCTGACGGTGAAAGTCGAAGCTTTGCGCAGCGGATTCCGGCTGACCACGCGCGGCTGCATCCACCGCGCCGATGTGCTGCCATTGCGCGTGGCCCCGCTCACCGCGCACATGATCGAGAAGGTCGCGCCCGACTTGTCGAAGTTCCTGATCTGCCCGATGCCCGGGCTGCTGGTCGCGCTGCATGTCGAGGAAGGTGCGCAGGTCGAAGCCGGGCAGCCGCTGGCGGTGGTCGAAGCGATGAAAATGGAAAACATCCTGCGCGCTGAAAAAGCGGGCACCGTCAAGCGCGTGAACGCGCGCGCGGGCGAGAGCCTTGCGGTCGATGCGATTATCCTGGAAATGGAATGAGGGTCCGACACTTGCTGTCTTGGCAGATTCGTCACCACGGACAAGCAAGCGGGACCCCGGGTCAAGCCCGCGGTGACGGTTGGGAGTGGGGAGTGGTTCCGGGCGGCTGTTGCCCCCATTCGCAGGTTGACGTTTACGTAAGCGCAAATTAGAGCGCAGCCATCACGAACGAAAGGCGTAAAATTGCCATGAAAGCGCTGGTCACGGTAAAGCGGGTGATCGATTACAACGTGAAACCGCGGGTCAAGGCGGATGGCACGGGTGTCGACCTTGCCAATGTCAAAATGAGCATGAACCCGTTCGACGAAATCGCCGTCGAAGAAGCGCTGCGGTTGCGCGAAAAGGGCGCGGTCACCGAGGTGCTGGTGGTTTCGGTCGGTCCGGCCAAAGCGCAGGAAACGCTGCGCACCGCGCTGGCGATGGGTGCGGATCGCGCCATTCTGGTTTCGACCGACGATGAAGTCGAACCGCTCGCGGTGGCCAAGATCATCAAGGCGATTGCCGATGAAGAGCAGCCCGGGCTGATCATCACCGGCAAGCAGGCAATCGACGACGACAGCAACCAGACCGGCCAGATGATCGCCGCGCTGCTGGGTCGCGGTCAGGGTACCTTTGCCAACGAAATCAGCGTTGAAGGCGATCATGTCACGGTCAAGCGCGAAGTCGATGGCGGGCTTGAAACCGTCCGTTTGCCGCTGCCCGCGGTGATCACTGCCGATCTTCGCCTCAACGAGCCGCGCTATGCGAGCCTTCCCAACATCATGAAGGCCAAGTCGAAGCCGCTCGCCACCAAAACCCCGGCCGATTACGGCGTGGACACCACGCCGCGCCTCAAAACGCTCAAAGTCGGCGAGCCGCCGGTGCGCAGCGCGGGGATCAAAGTGGCCGATGTCGATGCGCTGGTCGCCAAGCTCAAGGAAATGGGAGTCGCCTGACATGACCAAAGTTCTGGTTTGGGTCGAACACGACGGTTCGACCGTCAAGGACGCCACGCTTTCGGCCGTCACCGCCGGCACGCAACTGGGCGAAGTGACCGCGCTGGTGGCAGGCTCGGGCATCGATGCCGTGGCTGTCGAAGCCGCGCAGATCGAAGGCGTGGCCAAAGTGCTCAAGGCGGATGACGCGATCTACGCGCATGCGCTGGCTGAAAACGTCGCCCCGCTGATCGCCGGGCTGCTGGCCAGTCACGATGCGTTTGTGGCACCCGCCACCACCACCGGCAAGAATGTCGCGCCGCGCGTCGCCGCGCTGGTTGATGTCGCGCAAGTGTCCGACATCCTGTCGGTCGAAGGGCCCAAGACGTTCACCCGGCCGATTTACGCCGGCAACGCCATCGCCACGGTCGAATCGAGCGATGCCAAGCTGGTGATCACCGTGCGCGGCACCGCCTTTGCCAAAGCCGCTGCCACCGGCGGCAGCGCCCCGGTCGAAGTAGTCGCGGCGGGCACGGATGCGGGCCTGTCGACTTATCTCGGCTCGGAAATCGCCAAGCTCGAACGCCCCGAACTGACCAGCGCCAAAATCATCGTCTCGGGCGGTCGCGCGCTCAAGGATGCCGACACGTTTGCCGCCACGATCACGCCGCTGGCGGACAAGCTGGGTGCCGCGATCGGCGCCAGCCGTGCGGCGGTCGACGCGGGCTATGTGCCCAACGATTACCAGGTCGGCCAGACCGGCAAGATTGTCGCGCCGGAAATCTACGTCGCCGTGGGTATTTCGGGCGCAATCCAGCACCTTGCGGGGATGAAGGACAGCAAGACCATCATCGCCATCAACAAGGACGAAGACGCGCCGATTTTCCAGGTCGCCGACCTGGGGCTGGTGGCGGACCTGTTCACCGCGGTGCCCGAACTGGCCGGCAAGCTGTAAGTCCTGCCGGGCAACTGTGAGGGGCACCATGAAGAGCGCCACCGTCAAGACTTTGCTTGTCGCCATAGTCGCCATCGTTCTTGCAGGACCGGTCGTCAGTCCTGCCTTGTTGGCCTGTCCCTATCACAGCCAGGTGGGGCGCATCAGGTCTGGTCGGCCGCCCCGCTGCCGCCAACTCTGG
>CAITOD010000230.1 GCA_903893935.1 uncultured Sphingomonadales bacterium | reverse complement strand
CCGCGCAGCCGCGCATAAGCATCGGCGACGCTCGCTTGCAGGCTCAGCCGCACCGCGGCGAGATCGGCCTCGCTCGCGCGCGCTTCGGACCGCGCGGCGGCGACCGAATTGCGCACACGGCCCCACAGATCGACTTCGTACGTCAGCTGCGGTCCGACGCGGTAATCGTTGAACCTGGCGGTCGTGCCGTTGCCGAGCGGGCGGTTCTGCGATTCCCGTTCGCGTTCGACGCTGCCGAGCGCATCGACTTCGGGCACCAGTTGCGCTGCGGTTTCGCCCAGCACGGCGCGCGCTTCGTTGCGCCGCGCGAGTGCTGCGGCAAGCGTCGGGCTGGCCGCTTCGGCGCGCTGTTCCAGATCGTCGAGCACAGCATCGCCAAACGTCTGCCACCACGGTCCGCGCGGGGCCGAATCGGCTGGCGCGGCTTCGCTCCACGACGGCGGGATTGCGTCGAAATGGGCGGGGCTTGCGACGGCCACCGGTCGCGGTGCAGGGCTGAGCGAACAACCGCCCAGCAAAAGCAACGCCAATGGACCCGCCCGGCGGTTACTTCGCATGCGGTACTGCCTTTGCGCCGGTCAGCGCCGGCAGGGTTTGCGCGACACGCACTTGCTGCCCGGTCTGGATCGCATCGGGCGGGGTGTCGATCACGCGGTCGGCGGTGCTGATCGGGCCGGCCACGCGCACCACATTGCCTTCGTCGCGAATGATCTTGATTGCCCGCAGCGTGACTTTGCCGTCGGCGCCCACCACCGCCACGCTTGGCCCGGCGGTGCCATAGAGGATCGCGCTGCCCGGCAGCGCGAGCGTGGCGACGCTGCCGGTGGCGTGGAAATGGACTTGCGCAAAAGCGCCCGGTTTCAGCAGGCGATCGGTGTTGTCGGCCTGCAATTCGACCAGCACCGAGCCCGATTGCGCATCGACCGCGCCCGCCGAACGCGTCAATTCGGCGTTGAACGCGCGGCCGGGGTATTCGGGCAATTCGAGCCCGGCGGTAATCCCGTTGTGAAGCATCGCCGAATACGTCTGCGGCACATGCACATAGATCCGCATACGGTGGACATCGGCGACCGTGAACAAGGGCTGCGCGTTGAGATTGCCGGTGACGACCAGCGCCCCGATCTGCGCGCCGCGGCTGGTGACAACGCCATCGAACGGCGCAAGCACGCGTTCAAACCCCTGCATCGCGCGCAGCCGCTTGACATTGGCCAGCGCCGAATTGGCAAGCGCGCTCTTCGCTGCAAGATCGCCCTGCTTTTCGTCGGTTTCCTGCTTCGACACGGCGTCTTGCGTCAGCAATTGCGTCCAACGCGCAGCCGTGGTGGCGGCCAGCCGCTGGTTGGCGAGCGCGGTCTGGTAATCGGCGGCGGCTTGCGCCAGCGCCTGATCGACTTCAGGCGCATCGAGTACCGCGAGCGGCTGCCCGGCGTGGACATGGTCGCCGATATCGGCGAGCCACGATCGCACATAGCCGTTGGTGCGCGCGTTGATCGCAGCGCTGTTCCACGCCTGCACTTGCCCTGGCAGCACCAGATCGTCGCTGGGCGCGGCGGGTGCGGGATGGACCACCGCGACGGCATCGACCGCGGCGGCGCGCGCGGTTTGGCTTTCGTTGCTGACCGCATGGCTGCGCCAGGCGACCCCGACAAGCGCGATGATCACCGCGCCTGCCAGCAGCAGCAGACCGAGCCGTTTCAGCCGGCCGCTGTCGGGCAATGGCTGATCCAGATCGACAAGTGTTGAAAGATGGGGTTCAGGCATGCGACAACACCGGTTCAAAAGAGGGTTCGGCCGCGGCGCGGCGGCGGTGGGCCAGGCTGAAAACGACCGGCACGAAGATCAGCGTGGCGGTGGTGGCGAACAACAGCCCGCCGATAACCGCGCGACCGAGCGGGGCATTCTGTTCGCCGCCTTCGCCCAGCCCGAGCGCCATCGGCACCATGCCGATGATCATGGCCAGCGCCGTCATCAGCACCGGGCGAAAGCGCACCATGCCCGCTTCGATCGCGGCGAGCGTGGCATCACCCGTTGCATCGAGCCGCTCGCGCGCAAAGCTGATCACCAGGATCGAATTGGCAGTGGCAATACCCATGCACATGATCGCGCCGGTCAGCGCCGGCACCGACAGCGTGGTGCCGGTGACGAACAGCATCCACACGATCCCGGCGAGCGCCGCGGGCAGCGCCGAAATGATCACCAGCGGATCGAGCCAGCTTTGGAAATTGACCACGATCAGCAGGTAAATCAGCACGATCGCGGCCAGAATGCCAAAGCCCAGCCCGGCAAAGGCCACGTTCATCGTCGCCACCTGGCCGCGCATTGTCACTGTCACGCCTTTGGGCTGGCTTTTGGCGAGGCCCGCCAGCACGCGGTTGATGTCGCTTGCCACCCCGCCCAGATCGCGGCCCTGGGTGGTGGCGTAAATATCGAACAGCGGCTGGATGTTGTAATGCGACACCACGGCCGGGATGTCGCTGCGCTGCAGGCGCGCAAGCCCGCCCAGCAATTGTGTCGATGTGCCTTGCGCGCCCGAGATCGGCACGTTTTCAAGCGCGTTGATCGACGACACGAGGTATTCGGGGGTCTGCGCGACGACGCCATATTGCACGCCGTTTTCGGGATTGACGAAATAGACCGGCGCGGTTTGCGAGCTTCCCGCCAGCGTGTTGCTGAGCCCGTTGGTGACATCGCGTTCGGTCAGGCCATATTGCCCGATCAGCGAGCGGTTCACTTCGACATTGAGATTGGGCGAGCCCTGCGGCTGCTGGATGCGCGTATCGGCAATCCCCGGGATCGGCGCGAGTGCTGCGCGCACGGTGTCGGCAAAGGCGCGCGCGGCTTTGGGATCGCGCGCGGTGACTTGCACGTCGATTGGTGCCGGGCTGCCGAAATTGAGGATCTGGCTGGTGATGTCTGCGGGCAGAAAGGCAAACGTGGTCCCGGCAAAGCGTGTCGGCAATTCCCGGCGCAGCGTGGCAATCGCGGTTTCGGTGGGCGCGTGGTGCTGTTTCAGGGTGATCAGGATATCGCCGTCCTGCGGCCCGATCGTGCCATCGTTGGAATAGATCGTGTTGATCGAGCTGACCGGCAGGCCGATGTTGTCGGTGATCGTGGCGACTTCGCCCTCGGGCAGCACCTGGCGGATCGCCTGGCTGATCCGGTCGACGCGCGCGGCGGTGTCTTCGATGCGCGAACCCATCGGCACGCGCACATGCATCAGGATCTGGCCCGAATCGACCGAGGGAAAGAAATTGCTGCCAAGAAACGGCACCAGCACGAACGAGGCGAGGATCAGCCCCATGAAGCCGAACACGAAGCGGCGACGGCTGGTCAGTGCCAGCCGCAGCAGACCTATATAGCCGCTGCGAAAGCGTTCGAACCGCGTCTCGAACCCGTGCTGAAAACGCGCGAACAGGCCGCCGATGCCGCGCGGGGCGGCAAGCCGGGTATCATGCGGTGCATGCGGCTTGAGCAGATACATCGCCATGGTCGGCACCAGCGTGCGCGACAGAACGAAGCTCGCGACCATCGAAAAGATCACCGACAGCGCCATCGGTACGAACAGGTAGCCAGCCACGCCCGGCAGGAAAAACATCGGCACGAACACGATGCAGATGCACAGCATCGACACAAACGCCGGCACGATGATCTGCGCCGCGCCGTCGGTGATCGCGGGGATCACGGCTTTGCCCTGTTCGAGGTGCCAGTTGATGTTTTCGATCGTCACCGTGCCTTCATCGACCAGCAACCCGACCGCGAGCGCGAGGCCACCCAGCGTCATCACGTTGAGCGTTTCACCAAACGCGTAGAGCGCGGCAATCGCCGCCAGCACCGCGAGCGGGATCGAGGTGACGATGATCAACGTCGAACGCACCGAGCCGAGGACCAGCAGGATCATCAGGCTGGTCAGGCCCGCCGCGATCATCCCTTCGCGGATCACGCCCGATACTGCCGCGCGCACGAAAATCGACTGGTCGCCAACCAGTTGCACCTTGAGCGTATCGGGCAGACCGACGAGCACTTGCGGCAGCTTTTCCTTGACCCCGGCGATGATCGAAAGCGTTGAAATGGCGCCGTTCTTGAGCACCGTCATCAGCACCGAACGCCGTCCGTCGACGTGGACGACATTGGTCTGCGGCGGATAGCCGTCGCGCACATGCGCCACGTCGCGCATGTAGATCGTGGCACCGCCGATCACTTTGACCGGCAAGTCGTTGAGCGCCGCGATCGAGGTCGGCGCGTTGTTGAGCGAGACATTGTATTGCGTCGGGCCGATCTTGACGAAGCCGGCGGGATTGATCTGGTTCTGCTCGGCAATCGCATTGGTCACGTCTTGCGCAGACAGGCCTTTGGACTGCATCGCCGCCGGATCGAGATCGACCTGGATCTGGCGTTGTTTGCCCCCCGAAGGCCAGGGCATGGCGAGGCCGGGAACGGTGACCAGCTGCGGCCGGATCTGGCTGGTGCCGATGTCGAACAATTGCTGCTCGGTCAGCCCCGATCCCGACAGCGCGAGCTGGACGATCGGCACGGTCGAGGCGCTGTAATTGAGAATCAGCGGCGGGGTGGTGCCCGGCGGGAACTGGCGCAACGCCGATTGCGAAATGGCGGTGACTTGCGCGTTTGCCACTGCGATATTGGTGCCGGGCTGGAAATAGATCTTGATGATCCCGACGCCGACCATCGACTGGCTTTCGATGTGTTCGATATTGTTGACAGTGGTGGTCAGCGTGCGTTCGTATGGCGTGACCAGCCGGTCCGACATGTCTTTGGGATCGAGCCCGGCGTAGTTCCACGCCACCGCGATCACCGGAATACGGATGTCGGGAAAGATATCGACCGGCGCGCGCACCGCCGCGATGACCCCGAAAATCGCAATCAGAATCGCCATGACAATGAATGTCAGTGGGCGGTGCAGCGCGATCTTGACGATATCCAGCATGCGGTTCGCTCCACGCCCGGGGGGAAAAGGCGCTTGGGTGAATATGTCCCTATCAACCCGCAAGGCCCAGCGCAAAGCGCATTTAGGGGCTGCCATGCGTTGTGCGAAATGGGTGGCCGCACGCGGCTACGCAACCCTGGTTTGCAGAAAATTAGCCAATTCCAGATACCAGCGGTTTACGCGCGGGGCTTATCGCGGGCTGCAAGGTCACTCTCTAGCGCGAGGACGCCGGTCCGATGAGCCTGCCGACCAACACAGCGACCTGGACTCAAGCCAATTACCAGAGCGCCACAGCCGCGAACATCGCTGCGCTGTCGGTCGCGCAGGTTGCTGCGTTGCAGCATCCGGACTGGTTGTCGCCGGCGGCGGTAGCAGGGTTTTCGGCCGCGCAAGTTGCAGCCATTTCGATCAGCTGGTCTTACATGAATGCGGCCTGGGTCAATGCGCTGTCGGTGGCGGCGTTTGCAGGCATTCCGGTGGCAGGAATTGCCCAGTTGAGCGGATCGACGCTGGCCGGGCTTAACGCGGCGCACATCGTCGCGCTGACGGCGAAGCAGATCGGCGCGCTTTCGACCGCACAGCTGGGTGCGCTGTCGGCGGTCCAGATCGGCGATCTCAACGCCTTGCAAGTCGAAGCGCTGACTGTGGCGCAATTCGGGTCGCTGTCGACCAGCCAGCTGGCGGGGCTGTCGGCCGCTGCGGCCGCCGGGTTGTCGAACGCGCAGCTCACCGCGCTCGGCCTCCACTTGCGGGCCCTGTCGCCAGCCGCGATTGGCGGTTTGGCGGCGACGACCGTGGCGCATCTGTCCGGATGGCAGCTGGCGCTGCTGACCGAAACGCAACTTGCCGCGCTGACCGCGTCGCAAGTGGCAGTGTTGACGGCAGCGCAAGTCGCCGACCTTTCGCAAGGCCAACTGGTGGCGCTGGGTGCGCGCGTGCAATCGCTGACCGCAGCGGCGCTCGATGCACTGGGGACCGGCAATCTGCTGGCGATCTACCGGCAGCTCGGCAAAGCGCAGATCGCGGCGCTGCCGAGCGCGCAAGCCGCAGCCGTTGCGCTAGCGGTGAAAGATACCACCAGCTTGCAAACCTCGCTGAGCACCGCCGGCCTGCAGAACGAGGTCAAGACGGTGGTGGGGGGGGGAACATCGCTGTTCGGCTATCAGGGGGTGCTCGATGTCCTCGAAGCGCTCGGCGGTCAGATCGGCGCCACCGGGCTGACCACGGCGCAACTCGCCGATCTCAAGGCCTTTACCAAAGTGGTGGGCGCGGTTGACGGCTCCGGGTCTTACATCTTCGGCGTGCTCAACGATGTCGTGAACGGCAACCCGTTCAACGCCACGTGGACCGATGGCGCCGCCACCAGCAGCGCGCTCGGCAATCTGGCCGCGGGCAGCAGCCAGAGCCAGTTCGACGAACTGGTGGGCAAATGGCTGCTCGGCGGAGACAATCCCGCCTGGAACGCCGGCACCGCGACCACTCTGACCGCAACGCCGGCTGCGCTGTTCGGCACTGGCGGCGTCACTGCCGCAGACCCTTCGCAAGGCGGGATCGGTGATTGCTATCTGATCGCAGCGATGGTCGAAGTGGCGCTCGATCAACCCGGGCTGATCCAGTCCATGTTCACCGACAATGGCAATGGCACGTATGGCGTGCGCTTCTATGCCCCCGACGGCGCCGCGACGTATGTGACCGTCAGCGACAGCCTGGCGTCGGGTCAACGGACGGCGGGCACCGTTTCGGGCGGACAATGGGTCACTTTGCTCGAGAAAGCGTTTGTCGAATATTCGGCCGAATTCGATGGCAACACCAATGCCTGGTCGGCAATTGCCGGCGGCTGGGACGAGGGCCTGACCGCGATCACCGGCAAGTCGGACATGTCGTATATTTCGGCCTATTCCGGTTCGCAGTCCGCGTGGGACGGCTCGGTCGACAAGGCGGTCATTGCCGCGCTGTCAGCAGGCGAAGAAGTTCTCTACGGCAGCTTTATCGACGACACCGGCAGCAACGGCAAGACCGACCTGGTATCCGATCACATGTTCGCGGTGATCGGCTATGACAAATCCACCGGCGATTTCATCCTGCGCAACCCGTGGGGTGCGGCGGGCGGATCATCGTGGAACGGCCAGTTCGAACAATCGATCGACCAGTTGTGGGGCGGCACCAGCGGCACCGCATCCGACAGCGGGTTCATCGTTGCCGAAGGCGCATCGCCGGCCGGTGCCGGCGGCGCGGTTTCCGCCGCCGCGCAGCTTGCCCAGGCGCTTGCCGGATCGGGTGGCGGCAACGGCGGATCGGTGGTCAATCTGGCGAGCGCGAGCCTGGTGCCACCAGCGGTGGGCGCCACGCTGGCCGTGGCGCACGCCTGACGCTCAATCGATGAATTTGTGGCGATCGGGCATGATGGCGCCGGTCGCGGCGTAATAGACCGCCTCGGCAACATTGGTTGCGTTGTCGCCGATGCGTTCGATGTTGCGCGCGATCAGCAGCAGTTCGGTCGCGGTGATCACATTGGCGGACTGGTCCGACAAATGGTTGATCAGATGGCGGATCAGGTCGCGATAGAGCGCATCGACTTCATCGTCGCGCGCCACGACATCTTCGGCCAGTAAAGCGTCCTGGGCGGCATAGGCATCGAGCGCCGAATGGATCATGCCTTCGGCAATCTCGGCCACGGCGGGCACTTGCGCCAGCGCGGCAAAGCGGAAATCGTCGATCTTGAGCGTGCTGCGCGCGATGTTCTTGGCGTGATCGCCGACGCGTTCGAGCATGCCCGAAATCTTGAACGCGGCCACCACCTGGCGCAGATCGTCGCCGAGCGGTGCGCGCCGGGCGATCAGTTCGACGGCCAGGCGTTCGACATCGGCTTCCAGCGCATCGAGCGCCTTGTCGCGGACAATGACGTCGCGCGCGAGATCCTGGTCGCCGCGCCGCAGCGCATCGATCGCATCGCGAAACAGGCTTTCGGCGTGGCCGCCCATTTGCGCGATCAGGGCATTGAGCTGGCCCAGATCATCGTCGAATGCGCGCAACATGTGATCTTGCGTCATGGCAGCGAAACGCCTTTCGTGCTTAACCGAAGCGGCCGGTGATATAATCCTGCATCTGCTTGGTTTCGGGCGAGACAAAGGCATCGGACGAGGGGCGGAATTCGACCATTTTGCCCAGCAGCATGAACCCGGTGTAATCCGAAATACGCGCGGCCTGTTGCAGGTTGTGCGTCACGATCACGATCGTGATCGAGGATTTGAGTTCGATCAGCGTGCTTTCGAGCTTGGCAGTCGACAACGGATCGAGCGCCGAAGCGGGTTCATCGAGCAGCAGCACATCGGGGTTGATGGCGATCCCGCGCGCCACGCACAGCCGCTGCTGCTGACCGCCCGACAGGCCGAGACCCGAAGTTGTCAGCTTGTCCTTCACTTCGTCCCACAGTGCGGCGCGGACCAGCGAGCGCTCGACGATCTCGTCCATTTCGGCTTTGCCGACGCTGCGATGCAGCCGCACGCCAAACGCGATGTTGTCGTAGATCGACATCGGAAACGGGGTCGGGCGCTGGAACACCATGCCGATGCGCGCGCGCAATTGTTCCGAATTCTTGCCCTGGTCGAGGATGTTGCTGCCGTCGAACATGATCTTGCCGGTAGCCGATTGCCCGGCATAAAGATCATAAATGCGGTTCAGTGTACGCAGCAGCGTCGATTTGCCGCAACCCGAAGGCCCGATCAGCGCGGTTACCTTGTTGCGCGCGACGGGCAGTTCAACGCCATAGAGCGCCTGGTTCTTGCCGTAGAAGAAGTCGAGCCCGTGCACATCGATCACCCGGTCGCCTTCCGGCGGCGGGATCATGACGGTGCGCTGGTCCTGGTCTGGTGCTTCGAAAGTCACTTCTGCATGCTCCCGCGTGTCAGCGCGCGTCCGAGGATATTGGTGGCAAGAACCGCGGCGGCGATCAGCAGCGCGCCAGCCCAGGCCAGCCGCTGCCAGTCGTCATACGCGCTCATGGCGAACTGAAAGATCGTCGTCGGCAGCGCCGCCATCGGCTGGGTCAGACTGAAGCTGAGGAACGGATTGCCGAGCGAAGTGAACAGCAGCGGTGCGGTTTCGCCACTGATGCGCGCAAAGCTGAGCAGCGCGCCGGTCATCAGCCCCGACGTGCTGGCCCGCCAGATAATCGCGCGGATCACCAGGCCGCGATTGGCGCCGAGCGCCATGCCCGCTTCGCGCAGCGCATAAGGTTGCAGCCGCATGATGTCTTCGGTGGCGCGCGTTGCCACCGGCATCGCCAGCAGCGAAAGTGCTACGCCACCCGCCAGCGACGAAAAGCCGTGGAAAGGGCGCACCAGCAACTGATAGACGAACAGCCCGATCAGGATCGACGGTGCCGAAATCAGGATGTCGTTGAGAAACCGCACGATTGCCGCCAGCCTGGTGCCGTCGCCATATTCGGCGAGCCAGGTGCCCGCCAGAATCCCGACCACCAGCGCGATAACCATGCCGAACCCGCACATCACCAGCGAGCCGACAATCGCGTTGAGCAGACCGCCCTGTTCGTCGGGCGCCGGCTGGCTCATCGTGAAGACATGCGAGTCCATCCCGGCCAGGCCTTTGACGACCAGCGTCTCGAGAATGAGGAACAGCGCGGTCAGCGCAATCAGCGTGGCGATCCCGGTCAGCACCAGAAACACGCTGTTGTAGAACTTCCGGCGCAGATGGAGGAGCCGGTCGTAGCGCTCGACGGGTGCGGTCATTTCGGGCCTCCCCGGCCAAGCAGCAGACGCGCCAGCGCGATCGTCACGAAGGTGATCATGAACAGCACGGTGCCGAGCGCGATCAGCGCGGAAATGTGCATGTCGCCGGTTGCTTCGGTAAATTCGTTGGCGATCGTCGATGAAATCGTCGAACCCGAATCGAACAGGCTGTGCGGGAAATTGTGCGAATTGCCGATGATGAACGTCACCGCCATCGTTTCGCCAAGCGCGCGGCCAAGGCCGAGCATGACTGCGCCGATCGCGCTGCGCCGGACATACGGCAGCATGATGCGCATGACCACTTCGCGCGGCGTACAGCCGAGCCCATAGGCCGCTTCGCGCATGTGCGACGGCACGCTCATCAGCAGTTCGCGCAGGATGGCGGCGATATAAGGCAGGATCATCACCGCGAGGATCAGCGAGGCGGTAAAAATATTCGCGCCATTGGGCACGCCCGAAACGATTGCTTCGAGCCACGACCCGGGCGTGACCCAGGTCATCAGCGGGATCTGCACGTTTTGCGCAAACCATGGCGCGAGCACGAACAGGCCCCACATGCCGTAGACGATCGAAGGAATGCCCGCGAGCAGTTCGACCGCGATCGCCAGCCAGCGTGCAATGATCTGCGGGCAGATTTCGACCAGGAAAACTGCCACGCCGACCGCAATCGGCAGCGCGAAGACCAATGCCAGCAAAGCGGTGATCAGCGTGCCGACGATCGGGCCCGCTGCACCATACTGGTCGGCAACCGGGTCCCACGTGCTGGTGGTAAAAAAGCTGAATCCGAAGTGGCTGAGCGCCATCCAGCCGCCCGACACGAGCGACCCGACCAGCCCGATCAGCGTGGCCATCATCGCCAGAACCGCCGACAGACACAAGTTGCGGAACAACCAGTCGTTGCGCGGGCTGCGGGCATTGCCCTGCGCGTCGGTCACGCGCAGGGCTTCGTCGGATACGGAGGCGGCAGTGGACATTGTCGCAGCCGGATCAGTGACCGTTGTAGACCGGACGACCGCCCGCCTTGACTTCGTTCATCCACTGGCGGCGGATGGTATCCTTCACCGCAGCCGGCAGCGGCACATAGTCGAGGCTGATCGCGGTCTTGTCGCCGGTCTTGTAGGCCCAGTCGAAGAAGCGCAGAACGGCAGCGGTGCGGGCCGGATTTTCCGGGCTGCGCGGGACGAGAATGAACGTCGCGCCGCTGATCGGCCAGGCATTGCGCGCCGGCTGATCGATCAGCATGACATAGTTGCCCGGGATCTTGCCCCAGGGTGCGCTGGCCGCAGCAGCAGCAAAGGCGCCGCCGTTGGGCTGCGGGAACTGGCCGGCCGCGTTCTGCACCAGCGTATAGGTCACCTTGTCCTTGCGCGAATAGATGTATTCGACATAGCCGATCGCGCCGGGGGTCTGCTTGACGAAAGCGGCAACGCCGTCGTTGCCTTTGCCGCCAAGGCCGGTCTTCCAGTTGACCGAGTCGTTGGCGCCGACGCTGTTGGCCCAGGCCTGGCTCTTGTGCGACAGGAAGCTGGTGAAAATGAACGTGGTGCCCGAACCGTCCGAACGGTGCACGACGGTGACCGGCAGGCCGGGCAGTTTGAGACCCGGGTTCAGCTTGGTGATCGCAGGATCGTTCCAGCGGGTCACGCGGCCGAGGTACATGTTGGCGATCACGTCGCCGGTCAGCTTCAGCTGGCCGGGGTTGATGCCGGGCAAGTTGACGATCGGCACGATCCCGCCGACCACGGTGGGGAACTGGCTGAGCCCGTTCTTGTTGAGATCGTCGATCTTGAGCGGCTTGTCGGTGGCGCCGAAATCGACCGTCTTGGCTTCGATCTGGCGGATACCGCCGCCCGAACCGATCGCCTGATAGTTGAGTTCGCTGCCGTTGGCGGCTTTGTAAGCCTGCGCCCACGCGGTGTAGACCGGGGCGGGGAACGTGGCGCCGGCGCCGGTGAAGTTGTCGGCATGCGCGGCACTGGCCAGCAGTGCGGCTGCGCTGGCGCCGATGATGAATTTCTTGAACATTGTGTGTCCCCTTTTGTTCGCCTGGAATGGGCTCGTCAGGTTGTGGCCAGGCGGCGCCTGGTCGGTTCGGATCGTTGGTCCAAGCCTCTTAGGCCGCAATTATGACAGTTTATGCAGTTTTCTGACATAGCCTTGCGAGGGGAAAATCTGTCTGCCCCGCGCGTTTCAAACTACCGGGCGCCAGAAAAAGAAAATGCCCCGGCCGCCTGGAAAGGCGACCGGGGGCGTAGGTGTTTAGAACTTGACCTGGGCGAAAATGCCGAACTCGTCGTACGTGCCATGGACAGTGCCACCGATTGCGCCGGTGCCGTTCTGTTCAGCGATCGTGCCAGCCGCGGTGCCGAGGTTGGTGATCGCGTCACGCTTGTAGACAAACGACAAGTCGATGATCTTGACCGGTTCCCACTGGATGCCGGTGTTGAAGTAGTGGTTGCTGACATTGGCACCGGTGGTGGTGTTGGGCGTCTGGCGGATCCAGTCATACCGCCCGAAAACCTGCCACTTCTTGGTGATGTTGTAGTTGCCGAAGATCGACCAGCCGTTGTTCTTGTCTTCGGTCGCTGCCGTCACGCTGGCATAGTCCTTGGCATAGACATATTCGCCGGCGAGCGTGAACAGATCGCTCTTGTAACCCGCAGCCGCATCGAAACGATTGGCGGTATGCGTGATCGTGGTGCCCTGAACGTCTTTGCCGAGCTTGCCGCTATAGCCGCCGACCGCGCCGAAGAAGCCCTTGTACTGCGCCGACAGGCGACCTTCGACATCGACCTGGTTGGTGACGGCAACGTTGCGATAGCCGCCGCCGTTGACCACACCGACCTGATAGCTGACCAGGCCGCCGGCGAGATCGCCGAACACCTGCACGCCCCAGTCGGCCGAAGTGCCCAGCTTGTATTCGTCGATCAGCACGTTTTCGACATAGCGATGGCTGTAGATACCTTCGATATAGGGCACCCAGCTGGTCTGCGCCGAACCCGCGCGGATGATCAGGGCCGGATCAAGCTTGGCCTGAACATAGGCGTACTTGATATACAGGCCCTTGCCGACTTCGCCGATCGAGCTGATCGCGCCCGTCGTCGTGCTGGCCGTCGGGGTTGCGTAGTTGTTGTTGCCGGTTTCACCGATCACGTTGCTGACATCGGTGGTGATGTTGGCCGACCATACGTCGTTGAACTTGTGATCAACCGACAGATAGACCCGCTTGAGGTTGAAGCCGGTGCCGGTCGAGCTCTGCTTGGCGCCATTGGCCTGCTGGTTGATGTTCGAATAGTTGGCATAGATCGTAGCGCCGATCTTGGTGTCGCCGGCCCAGGCCAGAGCGCCGACTTTCTTGTCGGTCTTGGCTTCGGCAGCCTGCACTGCGTCGACTTTGGTGACTGCGGTATCGGCTTTGGCCGCCGCGGCAGTGGCGGTCTGTTCGGCAGCCGAAGCGGTTTGCGCAGCGGTGCTGGTCTGGCTTTGCAGCGTGGCGACCTGGGTCTGCGTGGCGGCAGTGGTGGTGTGTTCGGCGCGGATTTCTTCGCGCAGAGCTGCGACCTGGGCCTTCAGCTCTTCGACTTCGCTGCGCAGCGCGGCTTCCTTGGGCGCGGCAGGAGCGTGATGCTTGGCGTGTTTTTTGGCAGCGGCCTGCGCGTTGGGCGCAACCACGGCGCTAACAGCAACAGCTGCCAGCAAGGCATAATGCTTTTTCATAAGGATGAACCTTCTGCGATTTTTTGATTGGGGCAGTCGCGCGCTATGGGTGGCGTGTTACGGTTTTATGACATTTTGTGTCACACTGGCGTTCGCCAGTCTTCACGCAGCCGGGAGTGTGCTTTGTGCAACACCTTTCTACGGAGTGTGCGAAGGCGAGGCCGGGGCCGCGTCCATTCTCGCGAGCGCATGGCTTGCCAACGAGCACCCGGGGTCGCCGCCGCGGCGCATCCGAGTCTGGTGATGCAAAGGCGCCAATCTGGTGGCAAAAGCGCGAGCCCCGACGCTGCGGCAGGTTCCGGGCGGGCTGCGCAGCCTCTCCGCGAGCGGGCGATGCGGCGATTGATCACAGTTTCGGCGGTTTTTGCGCAAATCTGTTCTGGCCAGAAACACGATATTGCGCCAACAGCGCTAGCCATGACTCCTGACCAACGACCGACGATCAGCCTGATCATCCCCGCTTACAACGAGGAGGACTATTTGCCCGCGTGCCTCGATGCGGTCATGGCCAATCTCGCGGGCAAAGCCAAAGAGATCATCGTCGTCGACAACAACAGCACCGATCGCACGCGCGAGATCGTCGAAGGCTATCCGGCGGTTACCTATGTGTTCGAGCCCGAAAAGGGCATCACGCGCGCGCGGCAGAGCGGCTATCGCGCCGCGACCGGCGACATCCTGGCCTATGTCGATGCCGATACGCGCCCGCCCGCGGGCTGGATCGAACAGATCTGGGACGCGTTTGGCAACCAGCCGGATCTCGCCTGCCTGTCGGGGCCTTACAGCTTCTACGACCTGTCGGGCATTCGCAACAAAGTCACCACCGGCTGGTTCATCGCGGCCAAGCCGATCTACAAGCTGACCGGCTATCTGATGGTCGGCGGCAATTTCGCGATCAGCCGGCTGGTGCTCGACAAAATGGGCGGGTTCGACAGCTCGATCGAGTTCTATGGCGAGGATGTCGATATCGGCAAGCGTGCCAAAATGCATGGCAAAGTGCTGTTTTCACCGCACTTCGTCATGCCGACTTCGGCCCGGCGGATGAAAAAGCAGGGCTTTGTGCGCACTGCCGGGATATATTTCGCCAATTACATCTCGATCGTGTTCCGCGGCAAACCGGTGCACAACGACTATCTGGACGTGCGTTAAAGCGCGTTGAGTTCTGCCATCGTATCGGCGTCGAGGTGCAAGTCTGCCGCCGCGAGGTTTTCGCGCAGATGGTCGAGCGACGCTGTGCCGGGGATCAGCAGGATATTCGGGCTGCGGTGGAGCAGCCACGCCAGCGCCACTTGCATCGGCGTTGCGTTGAGCCGCGCGGCGACCGCATCGAGCCGGGCCGATTGCAGCGGACTGAACCCGCCAAGCGGGAAAAACGGCACATAGGCAATGCCATCGGCAGCGAGCATGTCGATCAGCGCGTCATCGCCCCGGCTGGCGATATTGTAGTGGTTCTGCACGCAGACGATCGGGCAGATCGCGCGCGCTTCGGCAATTTGCGCGGGCGTGACGTTGCTGACGCCGATATGCCGGATCAGGCCCTGCTGCTGCAATTCGGCGAGTGCGGTAACCGGCGCCTCGATCGAGCCTTCGGCAGGACCAAGATGGCCGAACATCGCGCGGAAATTGACCACTTCGATCGCATCAAGCCCGAGGTTGCGCAGATTGTCGTGCACCCCCTGGGCCAGCTCCTCGGCCGAACTGGCGCGGTTCCACGAGGCATCGCTGCCGCGCGTGGCACCCAGCTTGGTCACGATCACCAGATCGTCGGGGTAGGGCGCCAGCGCTTCGCGGATCAGCCGGTTGGTGACATGCGGGCCGTAATAGTCGCTGGTGTCGATATGGTTGACCCCGGCCGCCACCGCCGCGCGCAGCACCGCCAGCGCAGTGGCATGATCGCGCGGCGGGCCGAACACGCCGGGCCCCGCCAGTTGCATCGCGCCATAGCCCAGGCGCCGCACCGGCCGATCGCCGAGCAGGAATGTATCGGTTGCCTGGACGTTGGTCATGGGTGTGGTCCTGTCGGTCTGGTGTCGCTGCTAGGCCGCGTTGACAAAAGATTGCAGCCATAGTCT
>CAITOD010000229.1 GCA_903893935.1 uncultured Sphingomonadales bacterium | reverse complement strand
TCGCTGATCGCGGGGTAAGCCGGGGCGGGCTCGCCCGCCTTGAACGCGGCGGTCTGCGCGGCGCGCCAGGTGTCGTGCGCTTTGGGCAGCACGGTGTAGTGCCCGTGACAATCGATGATCAGCGTCATGATCGGTCCTGTGTGGGGGTGGCTAAGGGGTGTCCGGCCTGGTCACGCTGGCGCCGCACGGTCGCGGCGGTCATCACCGGTTCGACGCCAAGCGCGGCGAGAGTCTTTGCGCTTTCTTCCATTTCGGCCGCGCGGCGCAGGCCGTGCGTCGCCATGCGTTCGATATTGTAGGCCGCGCGCACGAACCAGCCGTCGTGGCGTTCGCTGGCATCGAGCGAGGCCAGCACGTCTTCGGCAACGCCGGCGCGCGTGGCGGCGAGCATCATTTCGGCGGTCAGCGCCTCGATCCCTTTGACCATCACCGAGCGGATCATCTTGATCGCGCTGGCGCGACCGATCTCGCTGCCCACCACCCGCACATTGGCAAAGCCTGCGGCAGCGAGCGCGCTGGCGGCATGGTCGGCCGCATGTCCCGCGAGCAGCAAGGGCACGGACATCAGCGCCGGATGGACCGGGGCGAGCACCGCGACATCGACATAGCGCGCGCCCGCCGCTTCAACCGCCAGCGCCGCCGCGCGCTTGGTCTCGGGCGCGACCGAATTCATGTCGCACCACAAGGCGCCGGGCATAAGCAGCGGTGCATAGGCACGCGCCGCCTCCTGCGCCGCGTCGGCGGTCACCAGCGAGAGCACGAGTTCGGCATCGCGCAGTGCTGCGGCCGCGCTCGCGGCAAACGGCACGCCGATTTCCGCCGCAACCGCCGCGCATTCGCCACGAATATCGAACGCGCGCGCGCCTGCCCCCCAGCCTGCCGCGCGTGCGAAGGTGGACCCGGCCTCGCCAAAACCGATAAGCGCAATCGTCGTTGCCATGGCCAAAACCCTGCCTCGCATCGCCGGGCGCGGCCAATCCAAATGCACGGTCAGGCATTAGTTTATGCTAAGTCTGGTTGATTTGCTGCACCATCGGGCCCGGCTTGATCCAGATCAAGCCAGCCCCGGCGTGCGCCTGTCAGATTGCGGTCAAGCCGGTCGCTGCGATCCGGCGCGAGACCATGGGAGCAGGCCAATGGGCCAACAATGTTCTGAACCGCCGATTCCGGGCACCACGCTGTTCGACGGCGAAGCCGCCGCCAAAGGCTATGCGCTCAATGCGATGTGCTATTCGTTCAACCATGCCGCCAACCGGCAGGCGTTTCTCGATGACGAAGCGGCCTATTGCGCAAAGTTCGCGCTCACGCCGGCGCAGCGCCAGGCGGTGGCCGATCGCGATGTGCCGGGCATGATCGCGGCGGGCGGCAATATCTATTACCTAGCCAAGCTGGCCGGCATTTTCGGGCTCAATGTGCAGGATGTCGGCGCGTTGCAGACCGGCCGGTCGGTGGCCGAATTCAAGCAATTCCTGCTCGATCAGGCACAGACCCCGCAAGCGAAGGAACTGACCCATGGCTGAAATCGTCGGCGCCTATTTCACCAGCCACGTGCCGGCGATCGGCGGGGCGATCCACCGCGGCGACCAGCAGACGCCATACTGGAAACCGTTCTTCGACGGCTATCAGCGCGTCCATCAGTGGCTGGCTGACGTCAAACCCGATGTCGCGGTGGTGTTCAACAACGACCACGGGCTGAACTTTTTTCTCGATTGCCTGCCGACGTTCGCGGTTGGCGCGGCGAGCGAGTACCACAATGCCGACGAGGGCTGGGGCCTGCCGCTGTACAAGCCGTTTGCCGGGCATCCCGCGCTCAGCTGGCACGTGATCGAGCAACTGGTGGGCGATGAATTCGATCCCGCGATGTGCCAGAAAATGCTCGTCGATCACGCGCTGTCGATCCCGTTCGAACTCGCCTGGCCGGGGGTGGCCCAATGGCCGGTGCGGATCGTGCCGATCGCGATCAACACCGTGCAGCACC
>CAITOD010000228.1 GCA_903893935.1 uncultured Sphingomonadales bacterium | reverse complement strand
TCCGGATTGCTGGCGCTTCAGGATAGCCCCCACCCCAACCCCTCCCCTGAAGGGGAGGGGCTATTATCGATTGGTTTGAGCAGGCGCGACCCTGGCGGATTTACGCTCAGTTGGCTTGCGCGACGGGCCTGGGCTTGACCGCATCGGCCGAGACCACTTTGGGCGCTGGACCCTTGGCGATGGCATCGGCCAGCACATGCGTTTCGGCGCAGCCTTTGCCGCACAGGCCTTCGAGCCGGACCAGATTGGCGCGCGCTTTGTCGAGCGCGCCCTTTTCGGCCATCGCACCGCCCTCGCCGGCAATTGCGGCGACATCGTTGGGGTCGCGTTCGAGTGCAACGCGATAATAGTGGATTGCCTTGCCCTGCAGCCCCGCTTTGCGCGCGGCATCGCCAAGCGCCACCAGCGTTCCGGCATAGCCCGGATCGACGACAAGCGCGGATTCGAACGCATCAGTCGCGGCATCGACTTCGCCATGGGCCAGCTCGATCCGCCCATTGTTCAGAAGATCGGCCGCGCGCGGGTCTGCCGGATCGGCCATGCGCGCCTGCCCCATGCTGCCGGTCACCGCCAGGGCGAGCGAAAGGGCGAGGGCGGCGGGAAAATAGCGCATCAGCAACTCCTTGGCCGGGGAACCCGCCAATGAATCGCTATTCCTGGCAGAACCGGTGTGCATGAACCGTCCGGGTATCATGGCGATGACAGATTTGCGACGAAAAACCCGTCGGTCTGATCATGCCCCGGGGTCAGACGCCAGCCGTGCGCGTGGGGGCGCCCGACCGGCAAAGCGATGTCTCGCACGCACCAGCCGCCGTGACGAACCAGAAACGCGTCGATACCCGCAGCACCTTCGGCGTCGAGCAATGAACAGGTAATGAAGGTGATCCGCCCGCCCGGTCGCACCAGCCGGACCGCCAGATCGAGCACGTGCGCCTGCAAAGCGGCATAGCGCGCGATCGCATCCGGGGTCAGCCGCCAGCGCGCTTCGGGGTTGCGGCGCCACGTGCCGGTGCCCGAACACGGCGCATCGACCAGCACGGCATCGGCCTTGCCCGCCAGATCGCGCAGCGCCTCGATCTCGCGCCCGCCATCGAGCAACCGGCACTCGACTTCCGCCCCGGCGCGCCGCGCGCGTTCGGGCAGGCGCGACAGGCGCGCCCGATCGACGTCGCAGGCAATCAGCCGCCCCTCACCCTGCATCATCGCTGCCAGCGCCAGTGTCTTGCCGCCACCGCCGGCGCACAGATCGACCACCGTCTCGCCGGCGCGCGCGTCAAGCGCGGCGCAAGCCAGTTGGCTGCCGGCATCCTGCACTTCGAACAGGCCTTGCGCAAACGCCGGCCAGCTTTCCACCGCTGTGCCATTGGGCAGCCGCAACGAATCGGACGCGGGGCCCGGCTCCGCGGGCTCCGGCAGCGAGGCGGCCAGTTCGTCGCGTGTCACGCGCAACCGGTTGGCGCGGATATCGAGCGGCGCGCGGCCCAGCAGCGCGGCCTGTTCGGCCACATCGAGCCCGCTTTCGGCCAGCGCATCGCACAGCCACGCGGGTGCTACGCCCGCAGGCGCCGCGCGCTCGTCGGCAGCGATTGGCCCCGGGCCATAGTGCGATCCGTCGAACAGCGCCGCCAGCGCCGGATCATCGACCGCGAGACAAAGCATGGCGGCGCGGCCCGAGGGCGGACATTCGCCGCAGCGGCGGATCGCCTGCCACACCAGATCGCGCACCGCGCGCCGGTCTTTCGATCCGACAAACCGCCGCGCGCGAAACCAGTCTGCCGCCACGCGATCGGCCGAGGCACCCTGCCCCCGCACCGCCGCAATCACCGCGTCGAGCAGATCGATCGCCGCCTGGACTCGCGCCGCCGGGTTCAAATGCGATCAACGTGTCGGGTAATTGGGGGCTTCGCGCGTGATCGTCACGTCGTGAACGTGGCTTTCGCGCAAGCCGGCATTGGTGATCCGCACGAACTGCGCGTTTTCGCGCAATTGGGCAATCGTCGCGCTGCCGGTATAGCCCATCGCCGCCTTGATCCCGCCAACCAGCTGGTGGACGACATCTTTGGCGGGGCCTTTGAACGGCACCTGGCCCTCGATCCCTTCGGGAACCAGCTTCATCTGGTCCTTGATATCCTGCTGGAAATAGCGATCGGCCGAACCGCGCGCCATCGCACCCACCGAACCCATGCCGCGATACGACTTGTAGGCGCGCCCCTGATAGAGAAAGGTCTCGCCCGGCGCTTCTTCGGTCCCGGCGAGCAACGATCCGATCATGATCGTGCTGGCGCCCGCGGCGAGCGCCTTGGCGGCATCGCCCGACGTGCGCAAGCCGCCATCGGCAATCACCGGCACGCCCGATTTCTCCGCCTCTTCGGCGCATTCGAGCACTGCCGTCAGCTGCGGCACGCCGACGCCCGCGACAATCCGCGTGGTGCAGATCGAACCTGGCCCGATCCCGACTTTGACCGCATCGGCGCCGGCATCGATCAGCGCGCGCGTCGCCGCTGCCGTCGCGACATTGCCCGCGATCACCTGCACATCGTTCGACAGTTTCTTGGCCAGTTCGACCGCGCGCGCGACATCGGCGTTATGACCGTGCGCGGTATCGATCACGATCACATCGCATTCGGCATCGATCAGCGCGCGCGTGCGCTCGAGCCCCTTTTCGCCCACCGTGGTCGCACCCGCCACGCGCAGCCGTCCCGCTGCATCTTTGGTGGCGCTGGGGTAATTGACCGCCTTTTCGATATCCTTGACCGTGATCAGCCCGATGCAATGGTAGTCGTCATCGACCACCAGCAGCTTTTCGATGCGGCGCTGGTGCAGCAGGCGGCGCGCCTCGTCACCCGATGTGCCGAGCGGCACGGTCGCCAGATTTTCGTGCGTCATCAGCTCGCGCACCGGCTGCGACGGATTGTCGGCAAAGCGCACATCGCGGTTGGTCAGGATACCGACCAGCCGGCCGCTGGCCTCGACCACCGGAATGCCGCTGATCCGGTGGTGGCGCATCAGGTTTTGCGCCTGGCCCAGCGTGGCATCGGGGTCGATCGTGATCGGGTTGACCAC
>CAITOD010000227.1 GCA_903893935.1 uncultured Sphingomonadales bacterium | reverse complement strand
TGCGAAAAGCCGCTGCCCGAAACCGAACGCGCCAAGATCGCGCAGTTCTGCAATGTGCGCAAATCGGCGGTGATCCCCGCGCTCGATGCCACCAGCATCTATTCGGTGCCGCTGCAATATCATGCCGAAGGGCTCGACAACGAAGTGCTGCGCCATTTCGGCCTGGCCGCGCCCGAACCCGATCTGGCGCGCTGGATCGACGTGGTCGAACGGTTCCACAATCCCGAAGGCGAAGTGACAATCGGCGTGGTGGGCAAATATGTCGGGCTGCCCGATGCTTACAAATCGCTGAACGAGGCGCTGATCCACGGCGGGTTTGCCAACAAGGTCAAAGTCCAGATCCGCTGGATCGATGCCGAACTGTTCGAAAAGGACGACAGCGAAATCGCCGCGCTGCTCGAACCGATGCACGGCATTCTGGTGCCCGGCGGGTTTGGCGAGCGCGGCACCGAAGGCAAGATCGCCTCGGTCCGCTTTGCGCGCGAACGCCGCGTGCCGTTTTTCGGCATCTGCCTCGGCATGCAGATGGCCTGCATCGAGGCGGCGCGCAACATTGCCGGGATCACCAGCGCCGGCTCGACCGAATTCGGCCCCGCCGAAGACCCGGTGGTGGGCATCATCACCGAATGGATGACGCCCGAAGGCCTCGAAACCCGCGCCGAAGGCGGTGACCTCGGCGGCACGATGCGGCTCGGCGCCTATGAAGCGCGGCTCGATGGCAACAGCCATGTCGCCGCGATCTATGGCGCGACCACGATCAGCGAACGCCACCGCCACCGCTACGAAGTCAACGCCGCCTATCGCGACCGGCTCGAAGCCGGCGGCCTGGTGTTCTCGGGCATGTCGCCCGACGGATTGCTGCCCGAAATCGTCGAACGGCCCGACCATCCGTGGTTCGTCGGCGTCCAGTTCCACCCCGAACTGAAATCGCGCCCGCTCGACCCCCACCCGCTGTTCCGCGATTTCATCGCCGCCGCGGTGAAGCAGGCGCGGCTGGTCTAGGTAACTGCTTTCTCGTCATTCCTGCGAAAGCTGGAATCCAGTAGCAACGCTGCGATGACGCGTAACATAACCCCGGCCGTCTACCTGATGGCGTCAAAGCGCAACGGCACCCTATATCTGGGGGTGACGTCAAACCTTCTCCAACGCGTCGCCCAGCATCGCGCAGGCACCCTCGGCGGCTTCACGGTGGCGCATAACGTCAAAACCCTCGTTTGGTTTGAAACCCACCCAACCATGGAATCCGCAATCCTGCGCGAGAAACGGCTAAAGGCATGGAAACGCGGCTGGAAACTCGGGCTGATAGAGTCCGCCAACCCGGATTGGCGCGACCTTGCCGCCGATTTCGGTTTCGAACCGTTGCAACTGGATTCCTGCGTCCGCAGGAATGACGAAAATGGAAATGGGTAGGCAAAAGCGAAGGTCAATCAATTAGGTCCATCCAACCCGCATCCACCGCCAAAACAAAAAGGGCGGGCCGTTGCCGACCCGCCCCGTTCCACCACCAGAGTACCGGCTATCAGGCCGCTGCGCTCGATCCGCCGTCGATCACCGACAGCGGCTGCTGGCCGCCGATCAGCACTTTCTTCGGCTTCATCGCTTCGGGCACTTCGCGCACGAGGTCGATGGTCAGCAAGCCGTCGGCCAGATCGGCGTTGTCCACGCGCACAAAGTCGGCGAGTTCGAACCGGCGTTCAAAGCCGCGGTTGGCAATGCCGACATGCAGGAACTGGCGCGCATCGGCTTCGACTTCGGCCTTGCTGCCCTTGACCACCAGCAGGTTCTGCTGCGCGGTGATGTCGAGCTCTTCGGGCTTGAACCCGGCAACGGCGAGCGTGATGCGGTACTGGTCTTCCCCGCGCCGTTCGATGTTGAACGGGGGGTAATTGTCACCGGCCTGGGCGCGCGCCTGGCGTTCGAGCAAGTCGAACAGGCGATCGAAACCCACAGTGGTGCGGCGATAAGGGGTAAAATCAAAACGGTTCATGGCATAATCCTCGTGTTGAGCAATTTGCACGTGACCCGCCGCGGACCCTGACAAAGGCGCCCGAACGGGTCGGTTGATCGGGTCACGCCCGGCTTGCGGCGCGCGACCCGTTGCGTCATGTGTGGTGGCGCCAGGCAATTTCAAGAGGACCCGATGAACGAACCCGCCGTGTCTGTTCCACATGTCGAAATCTACACGCAATGGGGCTGCCCGTTCTGCTCGCGCGCGCTGGCGCTGCTGGCCGACAAAGGCGTGGCGCCGACCGAATACGATGTGACGATGGGCGGGGCAAAGCGCGCCGAAATGCGCGAACGGGCAGGGGGGCGAAACACCGCGCCGCAGATTTTCATCGACGGGCGCCATATCGGCGGCTGCGATGATCTGGTGGCGCTCGATCGGCAGGGCGGGCTCGATCCGCTGCTCCACCCGTGACCGATCTTCATACCGCCGACCGGCACGCCGCCGTGCGCATCGCGGTGCTGCAGATGACCAGCGGCATCGACCCCGCCGCCAATGCCGCCACCATGGCCGAGGCAGCCATGCGTGCCAGCGCCGAAGGTGTGGCCATGCTGTTCACCCCCGAAATGGCCGGCCTGCTCGATCGCGACCGCGCGAGGGCGCGCGCGCACATCGTTGCCGAAGCGGACAGCCCTGCACTGGGCGCCCTGCGCGAGGCAGCGGCGCGCGGCGCGATCTGGCTGCATGTGGGCTCGCTGCCGGTGCGCGCCGAAGGCCACGGCGAGGCGCGCTTTGCCAACCGCACCTTCGTGATCGATCCGCACGGCGACATCGCCGCGCGCTACGACAAGATCCACATGTTCGATGTCGATCTGGCAAGCGGCGAAAGCTGGCGCGAATCTGCCGCCTATCGCCCCGGCGACAAAGTGGTGACGGTCGATTGCCCGGTCGGGCGGCTCGGCCTCGCCATCTGTTACGACTTGCGCTTCCCCGCGCTGTTCCAAGAACTCGGCCAGCGCGGCTGCGACGCGATCACCATTCCGGCCGCCTTCACCGTGCCCACCGGCAAGGCGCACTGGCACTTGCTGCAACGCGCACGCGCAGTCGAAGCCAGCGCTTTCGTGATCGCGCCTGCGCAAACCGGCCGCCACGCCGACGGCCGCGATACTTATGGCCATTCGCTGGTGATCGACCCCTGGGGCGAAGTGCTGCTCGATATGGGCAGCGAACCGGGGCTCGCCTATGCCACGCTCGAGATGGCACGGATCGACGAGGTGCGGCGCCAATTGCCCAGCCTTGTCAATCGTCGCGCGATCCCCAGATTGGCATCATGATAGTCTTCGATCTTGCCTGCAGCACTGGCGACCACCGCTTCGAAGGCTGGTTCGCCTCGTCCGATGATTTCGCCGCGCAGCAGTCGCGCGGGCTCGTTTCCTGCCCGGTCTGCGGCAGCGCCGATGTCACCAAAGTGCTGAGCGCGCCCAACATCGGCCGCAAATCAAGCC
>CAITOD010000226.1 GCA_903893935.1 uncultured Sphingomonadales bacterium | reverse complement strand
ATGCACGGCCCGACCACGGCGGCGATGGCCTGACGCCGGGCACCCAACGCCTCCATCGCGGCAATCGTCGCATCGGTCACCCCCGCCAGCGCGCCTTTCCACCCCGCATGCGCCGCGCCGATCACGCCCGCGCGCGCATCGTGGAACAGCACCGGCGCGCAATCGGCGGTGAGAATGCCCAGCAGCACGCCCGGCCGGTCGGTCACCAGCGCATCGCCCTGCGGCCGGTCGGTCTCGGGCCATGGCTCGGTTACCGTCACGACATCGGCTGAATGCACCTGGTACGCGCACACCAGCTGCGCCCCCGGCAAGACCGCAGCCACCGCGCGCGCGCGATTTTCGGCCGTGGCGACCGGATCGTCCTCGCTGCCCCAGCCGACATTGAGCCCGGCGTGCAGACCGGTGCTGACCCCGCCGCGCCGGCCGCAGAATCCATGCGCCGCACCGGCCAGCGCCGGGTGGCGCAGGACCTCGACCGGCGCGTTCATCCGTCGAGGCTCTTGCCCACTTGTTCGCGCACATCGCGCGAGAGCGAGGCTTGCGCGGCGATGCGTTCGAGCTCGGCGCGCATCAGCGCGGCGCGCGCGGGCTCGATCTTGCGCCAGCGGCCAAGCGGCGGGACGAAGCGCGCCGCCACGTTGCCGTTGATCGGGTCGAGCGCGAGGATCAGGTCGGCAATCAGCCGATAACCTTCGCCATGGGGCTCGTGGAACGCGCCGGTGTTGGCGGCAAACGCCATATAGAGCGCACGCACCCGGTTCGGGTTGTTGAGCGTGAAATCGGCATGTTCGGCGAGCGCCTTGACATGATCGATCGCGTGCGGGTGGAGCGAGCCCGCCTGAAGCGAAAACCACTTGTCGATAACCAGCGGATTGTCGGCAAACCGCTGGTAGAAATCGGCCAGCGCGGCATTGCGTTCGGGCCCTTCGAGCCCGCACAGCACCATCAGCGCGCCTTGGCGGTCGGTCATGTTGTCGGCGCGGGTGTATTGCGCGGCGGCGCGGCGGATCGCTTCGGCCGGGTCGGCCGCGGCGAGATAGACCAGCGCCTGTGTCTTGAGCTTGCGCGCGCCGCGCGCGGCGGGTTCGAGGCTGTAGGGCACTGCGCAAGTGCGGTCGTGCAGATCGCGCCAGGCTTGCGCCAGGTGCGTGCCCAGCCAGGCTTTGAGCGCCTCGCGCTCGGCACGCACGCGGCCGGGATCGACCGGGCTCAGCTGCTCGGCGAGATAAGTCTCGCCGGGCAGGATCACCAGTTCGCCGCGCATCAGGTCGTCGAGCGCGGGATCGCCGAGCACCGCGGCGAACGCCTCGCCGATCGAGGCGCGCCCGCTGGCGCGCGCGGCGTCGGACAGCTGGTCGGTCACGGCGGCCACCAGATGCTGCACGACCAGCTGCTGCATCGCTTCGTAGCGCGCAAACGGATCGTCGTCGTGTTCGGCCAGGAACAGCAGATCGGCATCGGGCGCGGGGTTGTCGATCGCCACCGGCGCCGAAAAGCCGCGATTGATCGACAGCACGGGCGGCGTGGCATGGCCTTCGAACACAAAGCTCTGTTGGTCTTGCGTCAGCACCAGCAAATGTTCGCCGTTGTGCCGCCCGGTCGCGCGGTCGAACAGCGCGGCGCGCAGCGGGATCACCATCGGCAGCTTGTCGCTCTGCCCGGGCGTGGGCGGAATGGTCTGCTTGAGCGTGAGCGTGACCGTGTTGCCTTCATGCGCCAGCCGCACTTCGACGCGCGGGGTGCCGGCCTGTTCGTACCAGCGGCGGAACTGGGTCAGGTCGAGCCCGGCGCCGTCCTCGATTGCCTTGACGAAATCCTCGCAAGTCGCGGCGTGGCCGTCGTGGCGCTCGAAATAGAGATCGGTGCCGCGCCGAAACGCCTCGGCACCGGCGATCACGGTCATCATGCGGATGACTTCGGCGCCTTTGTTGTAGACCGTGGCGGTATAGAAATTGCTGATTTCCTGATACGAATCCGGCCGGATCGGGTGCGCCAGCGGGCCTGAGTCCTCGGGAAACTGCGCCGCGCGCAAGATCCGCACATCTTCGATGCGCTTGACCGGCGCCGATCCGCGATCGGCGCTGAACTGCTGGTCGCGCAGGACCGTGAAGCCCTCCTTGAGCGAGAGCTGGAACCAGTCGCGGCAGGTGACGCGATTGCCCGACCAGTTGTGGAAATATTCGTGCGCCACCACGCCTTCGATCGCGTCGTAATCGCCATCGTTGGCGGTTTCGGGATCGGCGAGGATGTAGCGCGTGTTGAAAATGTTGAGGCCTTTGTTCTCCATCGCCCCGGCGTTGAAATCGGACACCGCGACGATGTTGAACAAGTCGAGATCGTATTCGCGGCCGTAGACTTCTTCGTCCCAGGCCATCGAGGCGATCAGGCTGCGCATGGCGTGGCCGGTGCGCGTCTCGTCGCCTGGGCGCACCCAGATTGCCAGATCGACCTCGCGGCCCGACCGGGTGGTGAAGCGATCGCGCGTCGCCACCAGATCGCCCGCGACGAGCGCGAACAAGTACGAAGGCTTGGGCCAGGGATCGTGCCATTGCGCCCAATGCGTGCCGTCGGCATTGTCGCCCTGCGCCACCGGGTTGCCGTTGGCGAGCAGCACCGGAAAGCGGGCCTTGTCGCCCGCCATGCGCACATCATAGCGGCTCAGCACATCGGGACGATCGGGGAAAAAGGTGATGCGGCGAAACCCTTCGGCCTCGCATTGCGTGCAAAGCAGCCCGCCCGAGGCATAGAGCCCCGAAAGCTGCGTGTTGGCGACCGGGTTGATCACCGTTTCGATCGTCACGCTGTGCGCGTCGCCGGGCAACGTGATGACGAGGTCGTTGCCATCCATCTCCCATGCATTGTGCGCACGGCCGTCGACGAGCAGGCTCGCCACCGCGATCCCGTCGCCATTGAGCCGCAGCGGTGCGCCGGGGGCCTGACGCTCGACCTGCAAAGTCGTCAGCACTTTGGTGGCATCGAGCGACAGCGCAAAATCGAGCGCGATGGTCGGCACCAGCCAGTCGGGCGGCCGATAATCGAGCCGGCGGATCAGGTGCGGGGCGGGGGGGCTGGACATGTCGTTCATGCCGACAGTGTAAGGGCTGATCGCGCGCCGGCCAATGACAAAGAAGGTGTGCTTTGTCCTTTCGTCTTGACTTGCCCACCGCCTCGCCCGCACGCATGGCGCAAATACGACGGGTTCGGGGGTGGCAATGGCACGAAGATGGGCGCTGGCGGGCGGATTGGCCGGGTTGATCCCGCTCTCGGCGCATGCGGCTGCGTTCGATGTCGATCACGCCACCGCGCTTTATCTCGCCACACTCAGCCCTGGCGCGCGCGCGCGATCCGACGCCTATTTCGATGGCAGCGTGTGGCTCAACGCGGTGTCCACCGTGATCACCGTGCTGGTGTGCTGGCTGATCCTGCGACTGGGCCTGCTCACGCGGCTGCGCGATGCGATGCGGCGGCAGGGCTGGCGCCCGTGGGTGATCATGCTGGCGGTCGCCGCGCTGTTTCTGCTGGCGCAGCTGTTGCTCGAACTGCCCTGGTCGATCTTCGTCGATTTCTGGCGCGAGCGGCGCTTCGGCCTGATGAACCAGAGCTTTGGCAGCTGGCTGAGCGATCAGGCAATTGCCGCGGTGCTGACACTGATCGGCGGTTCGGTGCTGCTGACGGTGATCAACGCGGTCATCCGCAGTTTTCCGCGCACCTGGTGGCTGATCGGGGCAGGCGTGGTGGCGGGCGCGGTCGCGCTGTTCAGCCTGATCCTGCCGCTGTTCGTGCTGCCATTGTTCAATACGTATGGCACACTGCCCGCCGGGCCCTTGCGCGACCGCATCGTGGCAATGGCCGAGGCCAATCATATCCCGACCGATCGCATCGTCGTGTTCGATGCCTCGCGCCAGAGCGACCGGATTTCGGCCAATGTCTCGGGTATCGGCCCGACCGTGCAGATCAGTCTGACCGACAATCTGGTCAAACGCACCAGCATTCCCGAAGCCACTGCCGTCGTCGGGCACGAAATGGGCCATTATGTGCTTGGCCATGTGTGGCGCGATGTGGTGTTCACCGCGCTTTTGTCGGCGCTCGAATTCTGGCTGCTGGCGCGCTGGGGCCCGGCGTTGATAGCCCTTGGTGCGGCCCGGCGCGGCGTGCGCGGGCTCGACGATCCTGCGGCGCTGCCGGTGCTGGTGGCGATGATGTCGGCGCTCTCGCTGGTGTTCCTCCCCGTCAGCAATTCGTTTTCGCGCTACAATGAAAGCGAGGCCGATGCGTTCGGTCTGGCGACTGCGCGCGAGCCCGATGGCTTTGCGATGGCTGCGATGCAACTGTCGACATATCGCAAGATCGCGCCCCCGCCGCTCGAAGAAGCGCTGTTCTACGATCATCCCTCGGGCCGCACGCGCGTGCATCGGGCGATGCAGTGGAAAAAGGACCATGTGCCCGGTGCGCGCGAAATGGTGCCGCCACCGCTGCCCGATCCGGGCGGGCACTGACGCGCGATGCGCCTGTTCGTGTTCGGCCTGGGCTATAGCGCCGGGGTGCTGGCGCAAGGCTTGCGCGCGCGCGGATGGCAGATCGAAGGCACCGGGCGCGGCGGCACACTCGCGTTCGAGGATCGGGCAGGGGTTGCAGCCGCGCTCATGCGCGCCACGCATGTGCTGTCGAGCGTGCCGCCCGCGCGCGACGGCACCGATCCGGTGCTGGCGCACTATGGCAGCGCGTTGCGCGCGCCGTGGATCGGCTATCTCTCGTCGACCGGGGTCTATGGCGATTGCCAGGGGGCCTGGGTTGATGAAACCGCGCCGACCGGGATCGGCCGCCGCACCGCGCGCAGCGAAGCGGATCGCGCGTGGGTCGCGCTGGGTGCGCGGGTGTTCCGCCTGCCGGGGATCTATGGCCCGGGGCGCAGCGCGTTCGACCGCTTGCGCCAGGGCACGGCGCAAAGGCTGATTGCGCCCGGGCAAGTGTTCAGCCGCGTGCATGTCGCCGATATCGCCGGCGGGGTGATCGCCGGGCTGTCCGCGCCGCCGGGGGCTTACAATCTGGCCGATGACTATCCTTGCGACGCCAATGCGGTGATCGAGGAAGCGGCACGGCTGCTGGGCGTGGCACCCCCGCCGCTGGTCCCGCTCGAAAGCGCCGGTCTGTCGCCGATGGCGCGCGCGTTCTATGCCGAAAACCGCCGCGTCGCCAATGGCAAGGCGCGCCGCGTGCTCGGCTGGCGGCCGGCTTATCCCACTTACCGCGAGGGGCTGCGCGCTCTCAGGGCAACGACCAGCCCGACCAGCGACAGCAGCGACCCGCCCACATTGAACGGGGTCCAGCGATAGCCTTCGAACAGGGTTGAAAGCAGCATTGCCACCACCGGTACCGCAACCCCGTTATAGGCCGCGCGCCCCGGCCCCATTTCGCGCAACAGCAAGTTGTAAAGCGGAAACGTCAGCACCGAGCCGACCAGCGCCAGATAGGCGACGCTGCCGGCATAGCCCGGCGACCAGTCGAACACCGGCGGCCCCGACAGCACCCAGGCGATCACGAAATCGGCGCTCGCGCCAAACAGAAAGGCCCAGGCCAGCAGCATGGCCGCGGGCACCCGGCGCACCACTTGCGCGGCTTGCAACACATTGCCCGTCGATGCGAACAGCAAAGCCAGCGCGGTCATCGCAGCACCCAGCGGCACATCGCTGCCCACGGGGGCGGCGTGGTATTCGTTGATCATCAGCAGCACGATGCCGCCCAGCGCGATCAGCGAGCCGAGCACGAAACCGCGCGTGACCGGGGTGCCAAGAAAAAACCGGCTGAAAATGGCATTGGGCAGCAGCAGCAGCGCAAACACCACTGCGACGAGGCCCGAGGTCAGGTGGCTTTCGGCGCGATAGACGAACTGGAAATTGGCGCAGAACAGGCTGCCCCCGATCAGCGCGGCGTGGCGCAGCACCGCGCGCTCGGGCACCACGGAACCCGGACGAATGTCGCCGCGCGCAAAACCAAAGGCAAACATGCCGAGCGCCGCGCCGACAAAGCGCCAGGTGATCGACCAGCTTGGCGGCACCGGCCCGATCTGACCCTTTATCACCAGCCAGGTCGATCCCCACACCAGCGCGGTCACCACAAATGCGGCGATCACGCGCGGATCGGTGCCGCGCTCGCGAACGGAATGGGCGGCCGTCATGCCGGCCTGGTCAAAGCGCTGCGATGGCGCGCGCAAGCGCTGTCACATGCGCGGGATTGCTGTTCCACGCGGTCACCAGCCGCGCCGCGCCGGGTGCGCCTGCGGGTGCTACCCAGTCGTAGAAATCGAACCCGGCCTTGCGCAATGCTGCGGCTTCATCCGGGCTCAGCACCAGAAACACTTCGTCGGATTCGACCGGATGGATCAGCCGCTCGCCCGCCGCTGCCGCCAGTTCGGCCGCCGCCGCATTGGCCGCGCGCGCATTGGCGAGCCACAGATCGTCTTCGAGCAAAGCCAGGATCTGCGCGGCCAGATAGCGCCCTTTCGATTGCAAGTGCCCGGCGCGCTTGCGCATGCGCTGGATCGTCCCGGTGAGCGCGGGGTCGCGCGCCTCGCCAAACAGCACGATCGCCTCGGCGCCCATGCCGCCGTTCTTGACCATGCCGAAGCTCAGCGCATCGACCCCGGCGGCAGCAGTGATCGCGCCGGGATGGCAGCCGAGATGCGCCACCGCATTGGCAAACCGCGCTCCGTCCATATGCAGCCACAGATCGCGCGCGCGCGCCAGATCGCCGATCGCGGTGACTTCACCGGGGGTATAGACCCGGCCATATTCGGTCGCCTGCGTGATCGAAACGGCATGCGGCTGCACCTGGTGCACATCGCCGCGGATCGGCGCGAGCGCTGCCGTGATCGTAGCGGGGGTGAGCTTCGCCGCCTCGCCTTCGGCCAGGATCAGCTTGGCGCCATGCGTGAAAAACCCCGGCGCGCCGCATTCATCGACTTCGATATGCGCCTCGCGATGGCACACCACCCCGCCCCACGGCGGCACCATCGCGGCCAGCGCCAGACAATTGGCCGCCGTTCCGGTCGCCACCCACAGCGCGGTCGCCGGCTGGCCAAACGCTTCGGAAAACGCCGCATCGAGCCGCTGCGACAGCGCATCGCCATCATAGCCATGATCGGGCCCATCGGCGGCCTGCATCGCGGCCCAGACTTTGGGATGGACCGCGGCGGTGTTGTCGGAGAAGAAATGCATGGTGCCAGCGCATGACGCGCGACACTTCGCGGGTCAAGCCGGCGGTTACGGGAAATGGTGCTGCTGGGGAGGATTGAACTCCCGACCTCAGCCTTACCAAGGATGCGCTCTACCACTGAGCTACAGCAGCACACCAGTTCCCGCGAGCGCCCGGGCGCGCTTGGGCGCGGGCGGGGCAGGGGCGCGCTTTGGCTGTGGGGGGCGGTTTTGTCAAGCGGGGCTTGCGCGGGCGCGAAGCTTTGGTCAGAGCAGGGGCATGAGCGATCAGCCACCCCCCAGGCAGTCACCTCCCAAACCGGCCAGCGACAAGGCCGAGCGGCTTGCCGAGCAGTTGCGCGCCAATCTTCGGCGGCGCAAGACGCAGGCACGCGCGATCGCTGAAGCGGCCTCGCCTAAAACCGACCTTCCCAAATCATGACCAAGTCGCTACGCCCCGGCTCTCGTTTTTTGCCAGTACAGGACCCTCGATGCCCCGCCTGATCCTTGTCCGCCACGGCCAGTCGCAGTGGAATCTGGAAAACCGGTTCACCGGCTGGTGGGATGTCGATCTGACCGACAAAGGCGTGGCCGAAGCCGCCGCCGCCGGGCGCCTGCTGCGCGACAAAAACGTGCTGCCCACGGTCGCGTTCACGTCGCTGCAAACGCGCGCGATCAAGACGCTCCATCTGGTGCTCGAAGCCGCCGGCCGGCTGTGGCTGCCCGAGGTCAAGGACTGGCGGCTCAATGAGCGGCATTATGGCGGGCTGACCGGGCTCGACAAAGCCGAAACCGCGGCAAAGCACGGCGAAGACCAGGTCAAAATCTGGCGCCGCAGCTTTGACACGCCGCCGCCGCCGCTCGAACCCGGCAGCGCGTTCGATCTGGCGGGCGATCCGCGTTATGCGGGGATCGCGGTGCCCGCGACCGAAAGTCTGAAAGACACGATCGCGCGCGTGCTGCCCTATTACCAGGCGGTGATCGCGCCCGCGCTGGCAGCGGGCGAAACCGTGATCGTGGCCGCACACGGCAATTCCCTGCGCGCGCTGGTCAAGCATCTGTCGGGGATTTCGGATGCTGATATCACCGGGCTCGAAATTCCGACCGGGCAGCCGATCGTCTATGAGCT
>CAITOD010000225.1 GCA_903893935.1 uncultured Sphingomonadales bacterium | reverse complement strand
GTGATCGCCTGTTCCTTGAAATAGTCGCCGAACGAGAAATTGCCCAGCATTTCAAAGAACGTGTGGTGCCGCGCGGTATAGCCGACATTGTCGAGATCGTTGTGCTTGCCCCCGGCGCGCACGCATTTCTGCGAGGTGGTGGCGCGCGGGTGGGCGCGTGTTTCGAGCCCGGTAAAGACGTTCTTGAACGGGACCATGCCCGCATTGGTGAACATCAGCGTAGGGTCGTTGTACGGCACCAGCGGCGCCGAAGGCACAATTTCGTGCCCGGCCTGGCCGAAATAGTCGAGAAAGGACCGGCGGATTTCGTTCGTCGATGTCATGGCAGGTCGATTAGGCGAGCACGAAGGCTCAAACAAGCGGGTTTGCGCGAGTACCCTCATCCGAGAGCGCAGTCACGATCCAGGCCGCGGCCGGAAACGCCACTTCGCCATCGCGCAGATGGTCTTGCAGGATCGCCGCCATGTTTGCCTGAACATCGCCGCGTTCGGCCGGATCGGTCGCGGCGAGCCGCGCTGCTGCGGGGCCAATGCGCGAAAAGAACCCGACCGCGTCGGCCACCGGGTCTTCGCCGGCACCTGCGACATAGCGGAAATCGACCGGAGTGAAGCGTATGTCGCACCAGCCCGTCAGGCAGCGCTCGACATGCGCGGGGTCGGCGAAGGCAAACGGCCCGGGCGGAAAGGCCAGTACCGGTTCGGAGGGGGCCGGTTCGGGGGGGGCCGGTTCGGGGGGTGCCGGCGCGAACAGCGGCGCAAACAACCCCGCCCAGGGGTTTTCGGCCGGATCGCGAAAACAGCTGAACACCAGCCGGGCCCCGGGCGCAGCGCTGCCGGCCAGGTGGCGGAAGACCGCTGGCGGATCGGCAAAAAACATCACGCCGTGCCGGCTGATCAGCAAGTCCGGCTTGCCGGCCGGGTCGACAAACTGACCGGCATCGCCATGATGAAACACGGCCCGGCATTCGCCGCGCGCCTGCGCCGTCGCAATCAGGTCACCCGAAACGTCGACCCCCACCACGCTGGCTTCGGGCCGGGCGCTGGCCACCGCCAGCGTCAGTTCCCCCGCTCCGCAGCCGATATCCAGCACGCGCGTGCCGGGCTGGTCTGCGATGGTCGCGAGCAAATGCCCGGTCAGCCCGGCAAAGCTGCGATCGGTGCGCCGCCACTCATCGGCCCAGGCGCGCCCGACGCGGGTCTGCCAGTCGCTGCCGCTGGTCATGTTCCGAAATAGGGCCCGCCTTTGGCGCGCGCCGCTTGCCAGGCCGGGCGGGCGTGAATGGCGGCGGCAAAGCCGGCGAGGCCGGGATACGTGGCCGCCGCCTGCATCGCCGCGATTTCGGCCGGAAAGCTCAGCATGACATCGGCACCGGTCCAGTCGTCGCCGACAAAATGCCCCGACGGGCGCAGGATCGATTCGAGATAGCCGAAATGCGCCGCGAGCTGTTCGTGGATGCGCGGCATCAGCGGCGCGCCCGCCTCGCCCAGCCGCGCCACATAGAGATTGAGCAAGATCGGGGTCATCGCCGAGCCTTCGGCAAAATGCATCAGTTCAAGATGCCGCAGCGCATCATCGCTGCCGGGCTCGGGCAGCCAGGCGCCATTGCCGTAGCGTTCGCACAGCACCTGGACGATCGCGCCCGATTCCTCGATCACCCGGCCATCGATTTCGAGCAGCGGCGATTTGCCCAGTGGGTGCACCGCCTTGAGTTCGGGCGGAGCGAGATTGGTCACCGCGTCGCGCTGGTAATGCCTGATCTCGTAATCAACACCCAGCTCTTCGAGCAGCCACAGCACGCGCTGCGACCGGCTGTTGTTCAGATGATGGACGACGATAGCCATGGCCTTGCTCTCCCTGCGCCGATGCGCAGGGTGCACCAAAGCCTGCCCTGACCCAAGGGTCAAGCGCGGATCAGGCTTCGGCGGGCACCGGCTTGGCCACGGCAACAGCGGCCTCGCGCGCCAGTTTGTCGCGGGCGACTTGTGCGGCGAGCTGGCGCTTGTGGTTCTTGTTGACGCTGCGGATATTGGGCATGGTCGGGTCCTGTCTGCCGAGTTTCAACCGCAGCATTGGGCCCGTGTGGCGGCAACAAAGCGTTTGTGCAGCCCCTTGGTCATAGTCCGCAGCGCATGACAAGCACCGATTGCCGGGCGCGCCGGCACCGCCTGCCGATCACAAACCCTTTTTGGCCTTGTGCTCGGCCAGCAAGTGATCGAGCTCGTCGATGCGCTGGCGCTCGGGCGTGCCTTTGGGCAAGCCTTTGAGCCGGCAGGCCGCCCACAGGCTCTTGCGTTCGGCTTCGAGCGCCTTGAGGTAGAGATCAGCCAAGGCGTGCGTCCTTTTTCGGCCAGCGCTCACCATTGCGCGTGCCCCATGGCACTTTCTTTACCCTCAGCCACCAGCTTGCGCCAGCGGCCAGGCACTCAGGCCGCCGCGCGTTGACTGTGCAGAGCCAGCGCCTGCAGATCGGCAGCGGACATCGGCCGGCCAATGTGCCAGCCTTGCACGAAATCGCAGCCCGCTTCCGCCAGCATGTCGAGAATTGCCGCAGTCTCGACACCTTCGGCCACCACGCGATATTCGAGCGCATGCGCCAGCGCGATCGTCGAGGCGACCATCAGCTGATCGCTGCGGCTCGCCGCCATGCCGATCACGAACGACTTGTCGATCTTGATTTCGCGCGCGGGCAAGTTGCGCAGATACGACAGGGTCGACTGGCCGGTGCCGTAATCGTCGATCGATATGGTGATCCCCAGCGCCTGCAGGCGTTCCAGCGCGGCGATCACCGCGGCGGTGTGGATCATCGGCGTCGATTCGGTGATTTCCAGCGTCAGCTGTTCGGCCGCCCCGGGGTATTGCGCGAGCAGCGCTTCGACTGCGGCAATGAACGCGCTGTCGGCGGGCAGCATGGCGGACACATTGACCGCGACATGGATCGCAACGCCCGCTTGCGTCCACCGCCGCTGGTCGTTGAGCGCGGTGCGCAGCACGTGCAGCGTCAGCGGCGCGATGAGCCCGTGTTCTTCAACCAGCGCGATCAGGCTTTCGGGATTGATCGGCCCGCGTTCGGGATGATTCCACCGCACCAGCGCCTCGGCGCCGTTGATGTCGCGCGCGCGCAAATCATACTGCGGCTGGTAGACCGGGTGGATTGCCCCCGATGCCATTGCCGCCTCCACTTCGGCCGCGAGCGACAGGCGCCAGTCGCTTTCGACGTCGGCGGTAGCATGGTACCAATCCCACCGCGCGCCTTTGGTCTGCGCCTGATCGGCGGCCATCAGCGCGCGATCGAGCGTGCGCGCGCCGCTGCCGTCGATCGAGGCGACACCGAACGCGGGCACCACCCGCACCGGTCGGCCATCGACATCGACCGCCTGGTTGAACAGTGCCACGCCGGCTTCAACTTGTTCGGCTTGCGTTTCGTGATCGGTGCAAGGGTCGATCCAGCCCAGCGCATTGGGTTCGACATGGTGAACGGGACAAGCCGTCAGCGCGCTCAGCCGCTGCGCGGTGCGTTGCACCACCAGCCCGGCATGCGCCCGGCCCAGCACATTGACGATATCGGCATAATTGGCGAGCCGCATCACCACGACATGGCCTTGCTGGTCAATCGCCATGCTTTCGCGCAGCGCGCGTGCATTGGCGAGCCCGGTTTGCGGATCGGTCAGTCGGCTTTCGCGCAAAGCCGCCAGCATCGTTCCGATCACATCGCCGAGACCCACCTGAGCCAGCCCGAACAACGCGGGCGCAACGCTGATCACGCCGAGCCCGGCCGCCTGGAGCGCAAACGGCAAGACCAGCAGCACGAGCGCCAGCCCCAGCGTCACCCCCGAATGGCGCAGCCGGCTTTGCCAGGATCGCAGCAGCAGCAGCGCCAAGAGCGCGACAAGCCCGGGAAGCGAACC